>CAZKCK010000080.1:0-16492 GCA_964550695.1 uncultured Bacteroidales bacterium
CGTCAGGAATTGGAATATCGGCACCACCCGGAGTCAGGGTTCCGTCATCCGGATCTTTGGCTCCGAGATTAACAGTCCATGCATCATTGGCTCTGAATTTAAACCTCTGGTTATCAGCAGCTGGTATATCAGCAACAGTAGCAAAGAAATAATGATTATCAAAATCATACACCAGGTCAATATCGCTTGCCCAGCTGAGCCATTCGCCAATTACGCCCCAGTTTTCTACTTCATAAGTCCAGGTTAGGTTGTTAATGTCAACAGCAACTTTATATGTTCCCGGACCTGGTAGTTCTAAATCGCCCCCGGTAGTACTTAACAATCCTTCTCCACCCGTACCATAATTAGTACCATTCCAGTCAGGATCTGAAGTGAATTTAAAATGGAAATCTGTTACATCACTGGGGATCATAAAGTAGCCATTGTAAACACCATCGTTATCAAAATCATAGATCATTGGTGCGGAAGCAGGATCCCAGCCCTGATAAGCACCGGGAATATAAAGCATCGGATAATCCGATCCGCCACTTTCTTTGTAAGTAGTTACAGTAACAGTGGTTGTGGCTGAATAAATATTGGTATAAGCTGAAGCATCATTCACATAGGAACGAACCCTGAACTCAACATTTTTTGCGGTGTCAGGATTTACTCCAAGAGCGATAAGCTTCTGGTTCATAGCTGATACTGTAAGTTCAAACATCAGATCGCCTGATGAAACCAGATCAACTGCATTGGCAAAATTACTTCCTTCAACATCCATCTGAAGAATATATTTGGTGCTTTCGATGGTTTTCAGGTTGTAATCGGCGGCTGACCATGCAAAGGCGGGGAACATACTGTCAGCAGAGTCCTGCAGAAGAACAAAAACCAAACCGGTGGCTGGCGAAGTAATTGCCGGTTTAACGGTCTGCGACATATCAAGCACGGGATCTTTTTCTTCCTTGTCACAGGAAACCATAAATGTAACAACAATAATGGTTGTAATAAAAAACAATAGTCTTTTCATTTGTATCATGGTTTAAATATTAATAACCGGTGTTCTGTTTCAGATTTGGGTTTGCATTCACATCAGATGAAGGCAAGGGATAAATATTCAGATGAGCATCCGTAGCTGTTCCACCTGCAACTTTTCCTTTCCAGGGCCACAGGTAACTGCCGCCTGTAAATTTACCGTAGCGGATAAGGTCGGTCCTGCGATGGCCTTCCCAATAAAGTTCGCGTGCACGCTCATCAAGGATAAAGTCGAGATTAAGCTGGCCTGGATTTGGCCCTGCCGTAACATTGCCAGAAGCATCACCATATGCACGTGCGCGTATTAAATTTACATAAGTTAAAGCGTCACCGGCGTTGCCGTTTCCGCCACGTAAAGTAGCTTCGGCATACATCAGGTAAATATCAGCCAAACGGAACATGGGGAAATCAGTATCGGGATGTACTGCACTGGAACCAATGGCACCATTGCGGTCAAGGTTTCTGAATTTCTCAACGGCATAGCCTTCGGTAAAAATAGCCATATCCACAATTTCGAGGTTTTGACCATCGGTATAGAAACTGGCACGTTTATCAGTTGCTCCTGTAATATCAGCAAATTTGCCGACAAAAGCACTGGTTGTGCGTACACCGCCCCAACCGCCGTCAATACCATATTCTGCCGGAACCATACTGCCACCAACGGGTGCATGAACCAGGAAAGTAGTTCCACCCCAGGTACGGGTGCTATTTCCATCAAAATTAATGGCAAAAATTACCTCATCTGTACAAAGATGATTGTCGGCAAGGAAAAGGTTCTTGTAAGTGGGTTCAAGGGTAAATCCTGCGCTAATAACCCTGGTGCAATATTCAACGCACTCATTGTTTTTGGCACTTCCGATATACACTTCAGCATTCAGATACAGTTTAGCCAACAAGGTTTGGGCAGCAGCTTTATCAGCGCGGCCATATTCATTGGCACGTGCATCAACCAACAAGGGTTCAATGGCTTTCAGTTCTGATTCAAGATAGCTGAACAGGGCTGTACGGTTTGTCTGTACAGGGAAGAATGCTCCAACTATATCATTTTCAGTAACAAAAGGAACATTGGCAAACAGATCCAATGCATGATAATAGCTTAAAGCGCGCAGGAAGCGTGCTTCAGCACGGTAGTAACCAATATTGGTTCTGAGTTCACCACTTACATTACGCGAGTCAAGTTTTTCATCGGTAGTTTCGCGTATGTACTCATTGCAAAGTGAAATCTGGTAGAAAATCCTGTAATAAAAAGCAGAAATAAAAACATCGCTTGAACCCCATGTCTGATAATGGAAATCTTTGATGGTCTGGTCATTCCAGCCGATTACAGCTTCGTCGGTACTCAATTCCTGGGTGTACCAGTAACCACGGAGATATTGTCCGAAGCCTTCATCAATACCGCTGATATCAGGTTGACCTGAAGGGCCCTGTTGTCCGGAAACAGCCAATCCGGCATAGAGTTTTGCCAGCACTTGTTTGTATGAAGCAGGATTATCATAAACAACAGCCGACGTAATTTCTTCCTTATCCAATGGAACAGTGTTCAGGTCTTTTGTACAGGAAGAAACAATAAATACAAGGGCAACAATAATAAAGCCTATATTAAATATTCTTTTCATAATATATCAATTTTCAAATGATTAAAACTGAAGGTTTACACCAAATACAAAAGCACGTGTACGTGGGTACATATTGTTATCAATGCCATTGCCAATTTCAGGATCAAGACCCTTGTAATTTGTAATTGTGAATGCATTGTTAACTGTAGCAGAAAGTTTCAGAGCAACTTTGTCGTTGAAAAACTTTTTAAAGGTATAAGCCAGAGAGATATTGTCCATTTTGAAGAAACTGGCTTCTTTAATGTAAAAATCAGACAAATACTGTGGAACTACGAATCCGGTTTCAGAAACTGCAGAAGTAATATTGCTCAGATACGGACCTTCGGGGCGGTATAAACGCTCATAAACACCATTGTTGGAGTTCATGTTATCATATACATAATTGCCAAGATTTGCACGGCCTGAGAACGAGAAATCCCAGTTTTTATAGTTAAACCTTGATGCAATGCCAATGGTAATATCGGCAGCCGGTTTTTCATAATGGTAACGGTCAGCATCGGTAATGATTTTATCTCCGTTACGGTCAACATACATACCTTCAACAGGCATGCCTGCAGCATCATACACCTGCTCATATACAAAGAATGAACTGGTTGAATAACCAACACTGTGTATCTGTATTGTATTACCAACTCCACCTGCAATACCGCCGGTAAGTACACCTAAGTATGTAGAATCGTCAGAAGCTGTAAGTTTGGTGATTTTGTTTTTATTGTAGGTAGTGTTCAGGGTTATTTCCCAAAACATATCATCTTTTACGATAGGTCTGCCGGTCAAAGATAACTCAATACCTTTATTTTCAAGATCGCCGACATTTGTGAACAGGAAGTTGGTCAGGTTGGTACCGGCCGGAACAGGAATATAGTTCAGGAGGTCCTTTGTTTTACGCTGATATACATCAATGGTTCCGAATAAGCGGTCTTTTGCAAATCCAAATTCAAGACCTGCATTAATGGTTGTGGTTTCTTCCCATTTGATATTGTAATCGTAACCTTCGGGGCGTATGGTCTGATAATACTGATTGCCAAACTGATATTGTGCAAATTCATTCCCATAAATATATCTTGGCAGATATACATAATTTCCTCCGATATCCTGCTGACCCGTTACACCATAACCCAACCTGAGTTTCAGTTGTGAAAGAGCAGTAGCTGATTTCATCCAGGGCTCATCCAGAATTTTCCATGCCAATGCAGCAGCAGGGAATAAACCCCATCTGTTATCGGGAGAAATACGTGAGGTTCCGTCATCGCGCAGGGTAAATGTCAGAAGATACCTGTCCATGAAGGTATAATTGAACCTTCCAAAGAATGAAACAAGGAATAATTCAGATGTATAATCATTGAATTTGGTAGTGGTATCTAACATTACAAAGTTTTCGCTGGTAGTATCATTGGTACCAAATGATGAATTGGTATACCAGAAATGCTGCCATGAGTAACCACCCATCAGGTCGAATTTACTCTTAATTGAATTAACATATTTGGAATAATTCAGGGTAAAATCAAGGATCTGGTTTTTCTTTTCTTCATTGTAAACGCCCATATAACCGCCGCCTTTCAGTTCATTAAACGAAAATGCAGCATAACCCGGGGTATAATTTTCACCATCAGTAGTAGAATAATCGTAACCAATATTCAGATTTGCGCGCAAATCAGGAAGGAAGTGAAATTTATAATCGAACTGGGCATTGGCCATATATCTTTTAACATCCGAAGTATTTTTAACGAGTTCTGCCAAAGCCACCGGGTTAGCAGTAGCCTGTGTTACAGGATTGCCACTGGCCTGTAAACGGGCCCAGTAACCACCGTAAGTTGTATTGGCTTCGTCATAAATGGGTTGTGTGGGATCACATTGTACGGCTGCTCCGATTGCACCCTCATTGCCGAAACGTTGTTTCATGAATGAAGCTTTAGCATTCAGATCAATTTTAAGATGTTTGTCAAACAGTGTAGGATTAACGCCGAAACCCAAATTGGTCCTTTTCATGTTGTCATTTTTCAGGATGCCATTGTGGTCAGAATATCCGAGTGATAACCTGTAGGGCATGGTTTTGTATGCACCATTGGCACTCAGGTAATGGTCCATACCAATTGAATTGCTGAAAATTTCCTTCTGCCAGTCGGTATTTGCTTCGCCAAGAAGTGAAATTACATTTTCCTTACCTGCAAATTTGTCATTCACAGCGGTTCTGAATTCGTCGGCAGTAAGTACATCGAGCGTTTTAGGGATTGAATAATAAGACATTGATCCTGTGTAATCCAGGTTGAACGGCAAGCCGGATTTGGAAGTTCCGCCCATACCTTTTTTGGTGGTGATTAAAATTACACCATTGGAAGCCCTTGATCCGTAAATAGCAGTTGCTGAAGCATCTTTAAGTACAGTAAACGATTCAATATCATTCGGATTGATGGTAGATAACGGGTTACGTGTACCTGAAATTCCACCGTTGTCAACGGGAATACCGTCGATTACAAACAACGGGTCGTTGCTTGCTGAAAGAGAAGAACCTCCACGGATACGGATCGTGGCACCGGCACCGGGGGCACCACTGTTTGAAGTTACCTGCACACCGGCAACTTTACCTACCAAAAGATCGGAAGGTGAAGTAATCACACCACGGTTAAAGTCTTTTGAACCAATGGCCTGAACCGAACCGGTAGCATCACCTTTTTTCACCTGGCCATAACCGATTACCACCACCTCATTGAGGCCGGTAACGCTTGGAGCCAAAGCTACATTCAGGTTTTGCTGGTTTGAAATAATTAATTCCTGAGGAGTATAACCAATAAAGGTAAATACCAGGGTAGAGCCTGCTTTTACACTTATCGAATACTTCCCGTCAACATCTGATGTGGTCCCCGTTGTGGTGCCTTTCACCGCAATTGAGACTCCGGGCAGCGTACTGCCATCAGATGCATCTGTTACTTTCCCTGAAATTTTTAAGTCCTGAGCTTGCACCTCAACGGCGAATGCACAGGCCAGAAAAAGAAACAAGGCTTTAAGCAATGTCAAATGTTTCTTCATAAAACTGGTTTTGATGTTGTTAAATAATTGAGGAATTCTGGTTTGTTAAGTTTTGGGTATCAAAAACACCCGATATTAAAGAGTTAGGTTTAAAGTTCAATTCAAATGACTGATATTTATTTTTGAAGACCCAAATCTATAACAAAAATTTCAATTATAACCTGTTTCTTTAACTGATTCTTAACGTTTTCATAACTTTTTTTTGAAAACGTTTTCGCAATCGTTTGCAATCATGTCAAATTTATGACTATTAATGAATGGATTAACTATATTTTTTAATAGGAAGATAATCATAATTAAATTATTTATTATATTACGTGATACATTTTAAATATTATTAATTATTATTGCAAACAAATCATATAAAATATTGGATAGCAAATAATTATCATAATGCTGAATTTTCATTATCTTTGCCTACTCAATCCTATCAGTTGACTCTTAATAATCTACTTTCGCCACGTTATGTTGAAATCTAACCAATTAACCATTAAAGATATTGCCAAAAAGCTTGGCGTTTCAGTATCCACAGTTTCACGTGCTTTGAAAGACCATCCCGATATTAGTGATGAGACCAAAAAGCTGATCAAAGCATTTGCTACGGAAGTCAACTACCGTCCCAATGCTTTGGCTTTGAGCCTCAGAAGGCAAAAAACAAATACAATCGGGTTAATCATTCCCGAAATCGTTCACCATTTTTTCTCATCAGTCATCAGCGGCATGGAAGACCTGGCCTATAAGGAAGGTTACAACATTATTATTTGCCAGAGCAATGAAAATCAGCACCGTGAAGCCATTAATCTCCAAACCCTTCTGGATCATCGCGTTGATGGAATTCTTGTTTCATTAAGCAAAAGCACACAGGTGTTTGATCATTTTATTGATGCTGTTGACAGCGGCATACCCCTGGTGTTTTTTGACCGGGCAGCCGAAAAAATAGAAACTGATCAGGTGATAACCGATGACTTTGAAGGCGGACTCATTGCAACCACGCACCTGATTAACAGAGGTTGTAAAAACATCATTCATCTGGCTGCCCCCCAGCACCTGCTGATTGGCAAAAACCGCAGGGAAGGATATTGCAAGGCTCTTGAAAATGCAGGAATTCCGATCAGGGAAGACCGCATCCTTAAATGTGATACACGCGAAGAGGTTTTTACCATGCAGCAGCATATTCTGGATCTGGCCCCCGAAATTGACGGGATTTTTGCAGTGAACGACAGTACCGCCATTGCAGTGATGCAGATACTCAAGGCCAAAGGCTACAAAATCCCGAAAGATATAGCAGTTGTGGGCTTTGGCGATGGACCGAATGCCTCGGTAATTGAACCGGCTCTTACCACAATCGAACAAAAAGGATTTGAAATGGGGCTGGAAGCCGTAAGATTGCTATTGCAACGACTCAACAATCCTGCAGCCGACATCAGTTTTCAGACAAAGGTCTTTAAACCAACGCTCACCATCAGAAATTCAGCATAACAGGATTTCTAAAATTCTGATTTTTAGAAACCTATACAATTACATCTGATGTATTTAAAAACTGTATTTCTTCCGGCAATCTTCTTCCTTTTATCAATTTTTTGCTTTGCACAACAGATACCGGTATCTGTTCATGCAGAAGAATCGGCTTATTATCATGCCAATTACCAAAAACAGCCGGCCAAAACATCAGGGATTTATTTTAAAGGCAGCCCGGCCGGCCTCCGGCAAATGGTCTTTGGGTATCATCCTTACTGGATGAACGATAGTTGGGGCGAGTACCAATGGGATAAGCTTTCCGATTTATGCTATTTTTCGTATGAGGCTGATCCGGCAACCGGCAAACCGCTTACAACAAATGATTTTGAATCGGCGGCAGTTATTGATTCAGCCTTGCAGCATCAGGTAAATGTTCATATTTGTGTAACGCTTTTTAGTGGTCATTCCTCATTTTTTGCAAACCCGGCAGCCCAGGATACACTGATTGACCGATTGTACAGACTGGTGCTGGCCCGTGGGATTCATGGCATCAATATTGACTTTGAAGCCATTCCATCATCACAGCGGGTTCAGTTTACTGATTTCATGCTGAGGCTTTCTGAATCCATTAAATCACTTTCACCCGCAACAATGATCAGCATTGCCAGTCCGGCAGTAAACTGGAACGGGACTTTTGAACTTGAGAAACTGGCGCCTGCCATTGATTTTTTTATGGTCATGTGTTATGATTACTACTGGAATGGCAGCAATACTGCCGGGCCTGTTTCGTGTCTGTATCCTTCAGAAAACGCATATAATTATTCCGTTGCCCGCAGTATCAGGTATTATCTGGATTTGGTGCCGGCCAAAAAAATTGTGATGGGTTTGCCCTATTATGGAAGAACCTGGCCGGTTCAGGGACAAACTGTGCCCTCAGCCACAAGGGGCAGTGGTTCAGCCTTGATGTATAAAACCATCCGGAACAATGCACAGGGGTTTTACGCATGGAACACAAAACATTTTGAACCTAACAGCAGATCAACCTATTACGCATATCAGGCGAATGGATGGAACCAATGTTTTCTGGACGACTGTAACAGTCTGGAAAAAAAATATGATCTGGCCCTCGGCTATGACCTGAAAGGAATCGGTATTTGGGCATTGGGGTATGATGAGGGTTACCCCGAGTTATGGAATCTGATAGGCGAAACATTTACCCCTGATGCCGGAATGAGTTGCACGGATACCATTTCTGACAGTGGAGGAAGGTTGTTTACTTCTGATGAAGAAGCAAGCAACGTTTTTGTAATTAAACCAATCGGCGCTGGACCCGTAAATCTGAAGTTTCTGAATGCTGACCTGAACAGCTCCACCATCAGAATTTACGATGGTCAGGATACTCTGGCACCCCTTCTGGTAAATCTTTCAGGGACACAAATTCCAGAACCTGTAATATCTTCCGGACCAGCACTGACCATACAATTAACCAGAGACATTTATTCTGGTACTGCGCCCGGATATTCATATGTATGGAACTGTCCGTCAGCAGGTTTATCTGATACGAAATTAACCGGGGAGATTAGTGTTAATCCCAATCCTTCAAACGGAAATTTTCGGGTAGAATTCAGCAACAGATCAAACGAAACCGCTTATTACTATTTATTTAATGCTGAAGGCCGGTTAATGATAAAAGGCAAGGCTGATAAAAACGGAACTATCGCTTTTACAGATGAATACACGAGGCTGCCGGGGATATACTTTCTGAGGATTCTGACATCACAAAATATCATGACATCACGTGTGATGGTAATTCGTTAAATGGATTTTCCGGCCACGGCAATCGCGGCAACGCTGATACGAACATTTTCAATTTCAAGAAGTTTCTGTGCGCAGGCTTCAAGTGTGGCACCGGTTGTAACCACATCATCAACCAGAAGTATGTGCATACCTTTGAGTTTATCGGGATGATTGACAGCAAAAATTGATTTTACATTTTCCCAGCGCTTCAGCCTTGTTTTACGGGTTTGAGTCTCTGAAGCAAAGGTGCGGTAAAGCGAAGTTTCATCCACCGGTATTTTCATTCCCTGCCCCAAACCCCGGGCAAACATGGCTGCCTGATTGTAACCGCGTTTTATGAGTTTTGAATGATGCAGGGGAACGGGAATCACTACCTGAACTGAGCTGAAAAGCGATGACTGAACAAGCTCTGAGCCATAGATGCGGCCGAGATAGATTCCGATTTCGGGTGCATTTTTGTATTTGAACTGATGCAGCAAATGCTGGATTTTGGTTCCCCGGCGGAAATAATATCTGGCTGCGGCCGATTCAACCTGAAACCGTCCCCAGAAAACTTTCTCAACAAGATTGCCTTTTTCGGTATGTGAATGGGTTTGCGGAAGGTGATACAGGCATTGCGTACACAACACCTCTTCGTTCATAAACAAACTATTGCCGCAGGCATGGCAAAGCCTTGGATAAATAAGCGACAGAAAATCATCAAGATAGGAAACAAATTTCTGCTTCATCACCCTACAGATTTTCCGGTAAATTTACAAAACTATATTTATTGGTTTGAACGAACACTAATGATTTTTATATCTTTACCACAATCATAAAATTTGAATCAGTTACTTTCTTACATGCAAGGAATATGAAAAACAAATGGTTGCTACTAATGATACTAACCTGTCAGTTAATGCTGAGTGCACAACAAAACGCTCATAATCAGGATACTGCATTTCAGAAATCTGCTGATGGAATCATTCTTTTGCGGCAAATTGATTCGTTACAGAAAGCTGCTGTTATGAATATGCAAATGCTTCAGGCTGAATTAAACACCCTGAAAGAAGGGTCTTCAAATAAATCAAAACTCACTCAAAAACTTAAAGATCAACAATATAAAGATTCAATTACGCTAATAAAAAATCGCCTGCGCATCGATTCATTAAAGAAAAAGACCAAAGCCTGGCCAGTCAAACTAATAAACGATACATTATTTGTGATATACGCAAAGCTTGGCCCGCTCACACCTTTAGAAAGAGCCCGGAAAACTGAAGAAAAAATCAGAAAAATTGCTGATGAGGCTAACTATATTACAGACTCACTGTACGTTGATACCAATGACCTGACCATTGACATACACTACAAAAACACAATACTGCTCAGTATCTCGAAGGCCGACGCACTTTGGGCAGGAAAAACTCCTGAAGTATATGCGCTCGAACTGAGAAGTGCAATTAATAAATCAATAACTAAATATATTGAAGATCACAGCCTTACAAAATCACTGACCCGAATTGGTCTGAGTATGGCCGTAATTATATTGTTATCTGTATTAATTTGGTTGGTATACCGACTGTTCGCCTATCTACGCCGATTTGTAGAATTGAAGAAAG
The DNA here is from genome assembly GCA_964550695.1 of uncultured Bacteroidales bacterium. Classification (GTDB taxonomy): domain Bacteria; phylum Bacteroidota; class Bacteroidia; order Bacteroidales; family TTA-H9; genus CAZKCK01. The sequence continues at coordinate 10,508 of CAZKCK010000080.1, forward strand.
GGAACTGGTTCAGGGGCACCAGCATAAATAATTATCAACTGGTACACGAAGACAGACAGATTGAACTGATTGCCGGATTCCTGAAATTATTAAGACTTTTTACCATCATTTTGCTCATTTATATCGCGTTGCCCGTTATTTTCAGTTTTTTCCCATGGACTGAAGAATTGGCAAAAAGACTGATAGGTTACATCCTGAGGCCGGTAAAAAATATTGGAAACGGTATTTTGGGATTTCTGCCAAATCTGATAACCATCACTATCATCATAATAATTACCAGATATCTGATAAAACTGGTAAATTATTTCGCCAAAGAAATATACGACAAAAACCTCGTTATCAAAGGATTCTATCATGATTGGGCACAACCAACAGCTAATATCACACGCTTCCTGCTTTATGCATTTATGTTTGTCATGATCTTTCCGTATCTTCCGGGTTCTGAATCAACTGTTTTTAAAGGAGTTTCAGTATTTATCGGGGTATTGTTTTCACTGGGATCAAGCTCAGCCATTTCAAACGCCATTGCCGGATTTGTAATTACCTATATGCGGCCCTTTAAAACCGGTGACAGGGTAAAAATTGGTGAAATAACCGGTGAAATCATGGAAAAAACGCTTTTGGTCACCCGAATTAAATCTCTTAAAAATGAAGTTATTACGGTTCCAAATTCTTCAATACTAAATAGTTCAACCATCAATTACAGCACATCAGCCCAGGAATTCGGACTGATTATTCATACGACCGTTACAATAGGTTACGATGCACCCTGGAGAACCGTTCATCAGCTTCTGTTCGATGCTGCCTTAAAAACGCCCGGTATCCTTAAAGATCCTCAACCCTTTGTGCTGCAAACCAGTCTGGATGATTTTTATGTGAGTTACCAGATCAATGCTTACCTCCACGATCCGAAAAATATGCCTGCGGCATACTCAGCTTTACATGCCAATATACAGGACAGTTTTAATACATCCGGGGTTGAAATCATGTCACCGCATTATCGCTCAGCCCGCGATGGCAACCAAACAACCATACCTGAAGACTATCTTCCGAAAGATTATGATGCACCGGGGTTCAGGGTTAAACAACTCTGAGTAATTTTGTGTGCTTGATTTTTATTTCTGTCCAACTACAACGGGAATAAAAAACAATTCTTTCATCCCTTTATTTATCGAATTAATTGCTTAACAATGAATACTTTTGATCCAAACGGAGTCGGAATACCAAACGGAAATTTTCTCGCTTTACCCTACACGCCTGAAGAATCGGATATTATTCTGATACAGGTCCCCTGGGACGTCACAACATCTTACAAAGCGGGAACCTCATCCGGTCCCAAAGCAATAATTGATGCTTCGATTCAGCTTGATTTGTATGATTTTGAACTGGCTAAAGCATGGGAAAACAAAATAGCCACACTTCCCGAAGATAGTGAAATCATTGAAATGAACGACCTTTTCAGAGCTGAAGCAGAAGAAATTATAGCATTTCTTGCAGAAGGAGGGAGTGAGGAGGATGAAAGAATTCTTTCTAAAATCAACCGGATTAATCAGGCATCTGAAAAACTGAATGCCAAAGTTTTTGAAACAGCCAAAACATTGATTGAATCCGGAAAAACCGTTGGTGTAATCGGCGGCGAACACAGCGTTCCATACGGATTGATCAAGGCTTTGGCTGAAACCCATCATAGTTTTGGTATCCTGCATATTGATGCCCACGCTGATCTGCGTGAAGCGTATGAAGGATTTACATTTTCGCACGCTTCAATCATGTATAACAGCATGAAACTGCATCATATATCTAAACTTGTACAGGTTGGGATACGCGATTTATGCCAGGACGAAGTGAATCAGGCTGAATTTGATGAACGGATTATTATGTATAATGATTTCGTTCTTTCGCAGAAAGAATTCAAAGGCGAGACCTGGTCGGCAATTTGTCATGAAATCATCAGCCATCTTCCGCATAAAGTTTATGTAAGCTTTGATATTGACGGACTTACACCTGATAATTGCCCGCATACCGGCACACCGGTACCCGGAGGAATAACTTACCGGCAAGCAATCTGCCTTCTAAAGTTACTTGCTGAATCAGGCCGAAAAATTATCGGATTCGATTTATCGGAAGTAGCACCCGGACCTGATGATGAATGGGATGCCAACGTTGGTGCACGTGTACTCAGGCATTTGTGCAATTTTACTGCAATCTCACAAAAATAATTCTATGGTTTATCCTCAGCTATTACTGTTTTTAACAAACATAACCTGATGGTAACACCAATTCCCACTGCCAGCAAAATAAGTGGTACAAACCAGATTTTACAAGTGAACCAGGCCGAAACAATCAGGGTGATCCACAAAACGCATAAGGCCTGAATACGTGCTGACCGGGTGATGCCTTTGTGTTTGAGATAATTATGTATTGTTTTACCAAGTATGGGGTGGTTCAACAACCACGCTCTTGCCTCCGGAGAACTGCGCGCGAACAACCATGCGGCTATCAAAAGAAAAACCGTAGTGGGCATTAATGGCACAAATATCCCAATCACCCCAAGGGCAACTGAAACAAATCCACCTGCAATGTATGCTCCGCGCTTAATCATGTTATGAATGAGTATTGACCTCTATAAAGGCTTTTGCTGAGGGAATGTTCAAATAAAAACCGGTCGTACAAAAAGATTGCACGGCCGGAATTACAAGAATGTTTTTAATTATTTGACTATCACCAGATAATAATTCTTTTTGCCTTTTTGAACAAGGATATACTTGTTATTCAATAAATTTTCTTTTGAAACAACAGTTTCATCAACTGCTTTCTGCTTGTTAATCAGAATTCCACCATCCTTCATCATCCTGCGGGCTTCTCCTTTTGACGGAAAAACAGTAGTTGTTACGGCAAGAAAATCATAAACAGGAATCCCGGCTTCAATATCTGACATCGGAACTTCAAACCGGGGAACCCCCTGAAAGACTGACAATAAGGTTTGTTCATCGAGTTTCATCAGGGTTTCGGCTGTACCCTTACCAAACAGTATTTCTGAAGCATCCAGCGCTGCCAGATAATCTTTTTCTGAATGCACCCTGATGGTAATATCTTTGGCCAGTGCCTTTTGCAGTATACGCAGATGTGGTGCCTGACGGTGTTCCACAATAAGCGCTTCAATCTCATCCTGAGCCATTAACGTGAAAATCCTGATATAAGATTCAACATCTTCATCCGCACAGTTAATCCAATACTGATAAAACTCATAGGGTGATGTTTTTTCACGGTCGAGCCAGATATTCCCACCTGCAGTTTTACCAAACTTGCTTCCATCGGCTTTTTTGAGCAACGGAGTGGTCATGGCAAAGGCCTGTCCGCCATCCATTCTTCTGATGAGCTCTGTTCCGGTAACAATATTTCCCCATTGGTCGCTACCGCCTAATTGCAGCTTACAGTTACTGTTTTTATACAAATAATGGAAGTCGTAACCCTGCACAAGCTGGTATGAAAACTCTGTGAACGACATACCTGAATCCAGTCTTTTCTGCACTGAATCCTTCGATAGCATATAATTAACAGTGATGTGTTTGCCAACGTCACGGATAAAATCAAGGAAGCTGAAATCGCGGAACCAATCATAATTATTTACCATTACAGCAGCATTCTGACCGTTTTCGAAGTCAAGAAATTTACCCAGTTGTTTTTTAATTCCATCGAGGTTGTGCTCAAGTATATCACGTGAAAGCAGGTTGCGCTCCTCACTCCTGCCCGATGGATCGCCAACCATTCCGGTAGCACCTCCAACAAGTGCAAAAGGCTTATGGCCACACCGCTGAAAATGGAGCAGGGTCATGATCTGAACAAGGCTTCCGATATGTAATGAATCGGCTGTTGGGTCAAAACCGATATATCCCGATGTCATTTCCTTTAGCAACAATTCTTCGGTTCCCGGCATCATATCGTGAATCATACCCCGCCAGCGTAACTCTTCAACAAAATTTTTCATTCTGAATGTTCATTTACAGTGCATAACAACTATGTAAAAAAATGCAATCAACAGATTGCCAACACCTTTTTGCACCAATTTGTGCTGCAAAGATATGGAAATTGCTAAAACCTGTGATTATCTACCCGTTTAAAGAAAAGTGCCTGCCTTATGAAATCGTAAATAAAAACGCCGGTAATGCCAATGAATGTAGCAGGCAAGCAATATTCAGGTAAATTTGCAGCATGATTCTGGTTACAGGAGGTACAGGTCTTGTGGGCTCGCACGTTTTATACAAACTAACAAAGAACGGGCTTCGTGTACGGGCGTTCATTCGTCCCGGTGCAAGCCGTATGCTTGTTCATAAGGTTTTTGGATTTTATTCATCTGATCCTGAGACGCTGCTTAATAGAATTGAATGGTGTGAGGGTGATATACTGGATGTAACCTCACTTGAAAATGCCATGCAGGGTATTACACAAGTATTCCATTGTGCGGCAATGGTTTCATTTAATCCGTCTGACAAGCCCGCGATGCTGATGACCAATGTGCAGGGTACCATCAATGTGGTGAACCAGTGCCTGATTTCAGGTGTGGAAAAACTCTGCCATGTAAGTTCAATTGCCACACTTGGCAGCGATCCGGATCAGGAGTTTACTGATGAAGGTGAACCCTGGAAAGATATCCCGAAAAGTTCAGCCTATGCTGAAAGCAAGTATCTGGCAGAGCGTGAAGTATGGCGCGCAATGGCGGAAGGTTTGAATGCCGTAATTGTAAATCCTTCTGTAATTCTGGGTCCCGGCAATTGGAATTCAGGCAGTTCGGAATTATTTTCGATTGTGTGGAAAGGAATGAATTTTTATACCGAAGGAATAAACGGCTATGTGGATGTAAATGATGTGGCTGGTGCAATGGTTGCCCTGATGGACAGCAATTTACACGGAAGCCGGTATATTTTGAACGGAGGCAATCACAGTTACAGGGAAATACTCAGTTTAATTGCCAAAGGCCTGGGTAAAACGCCTCCTGCTATAAATATTACTCCCTTTTTGGCCGAAATAGCCTGGCGAATGTATGCTGCCAAAGGATTTGTGACTGGCGTAAAACCGGCCATTACGAAAGAAACAGCCAGATCTTCACAAAAAACTTACAAATACACCAGTCAGAAAATCACACGCGATTTAAATTACCATTTTACCCCGATTGAACAATGTATAGCACAGACCTGTTCAGCGTTTCTGAAAGATTCCACTAAAACGGTTTTCTAAATCCAGCCATTGAGTTTATAATAGGCCAGCGCAAAGAATTCGCGGATCACAGAAATCTCCATCTTCAGATAATTCCACATGTTGTACCTGAAAGCCAGATTGCGGCCGGGTTCAAGAATATTCCTGTCCTTTTCATCCTCTTTCAGCAGCAGGTCAGAATCAAAGGCATCTTCAAAAGAAGGGATGCCCCCAACGTCCACAAAACCTGCTTTTCTGAAAGCGGCCACACTCCTATACATATGCTCAGGTGAAGTGATTATCATGATACTGATTGTATCCCCTTGCTGAAACATTCCGGCTATTTTTAATGACTGCTCATGGGTATTGGTTCCTTCAGTTTCAAAAACAAAACGGGTTGTATCTATTCCGCGCCCGGCAATTTCGTGGTACATCCTCAGGGTGTGGCTCTCTGAAAAATATTTGCGAAGGGTTGGCAAAGCGATGATAATTTTTGAGCCTGGAAACTTTTTTGCCGCCTCAGCAGCATAAAAACAACGCATTAGGCCCTCTGGTCCTGGCATGCCCCCCGCTCCCATTACAACAATGTAATCGGGATTGTTTTTTAAATCAGCATTATGCGTTCCAAGCCAATAATAAGCATTGAACGGAATATCGGTAAAACTGAGGACAATGAGCAATACAAAGAAAAATCCCAGATAATATACTGTTCTGCGGAGAAATCTTCCTGATAAACAAAGCCCGGTTTTAAGGTAAAATTTGATCATGTGGTTACAAAGGTAAACAACAAAC
>CAZKCK010000081.1:0-16397 GCA_964550695.1 uncultured Bacteroidales bacterium
TACTCAATGAATTGCAAACGATTATGAATAATCACTAACTAAACGACATTGAATTTTTAATTATGAATTTTTAATGAAAGAACCACGCAATTGAGATTGAGGATTTGTATCACCAGGGATTATTCATTAGCACATTTTCACACTAGCACATGAGATAATGTGCTAATAAAAGAAGATTTCTGTTTGAAGAAAGATTGTCTGATGCCTAATATCTGGTGGCTAATGCCTTTCACCTTGTACCTTTTACCATGTAATCCCATAATCAGTTCTTTGAAAATCAATGCCGTAAGCGTTTCAGACTACCGCTCATCAACAGAACTGTGCCTGCAATGGTAAACAAACCTCCTATCATTTGATACATTAGCGGCAGGCGGCCAAAATAAAGATAAGCCCCAAGCAACACAAAAAGTGCGGTTGTGCTTTGGATGATGGCAGTGCGGGAGGCTTCAAAATATTTAAGGGCACTGTATTGCCCGATGGAAGTAAGAAACGGACCAAAAAATGATCCGATGGCAATATTCAGCAGGGCTTTCTGCGGAATTATCCACGACTGCCTCATCACCAAAAGGCTGATGAGCGCAAATGCCAGCAGAAACAATGCCCGGTTGATGGCCAAAGCAGAAGGCGTAACATCTTCAATATTCTTTTTTGCGCCCAAAGTGCGCAAAGCATAAAATGCCGTTGAAACGAGCATAAGCCCCGAACTTCCGTGCAGATAATCGCCAAAGGAGGCATTTTTTTGAAAACTGATAACCAAAACTCCGGTAAAGGTCATGAGAATGCCTGCAACTTCCCTTTTCCCGAATTTTTCGCCCAGCAAATAAACGCCCAGCAGGGTCACAAAAATATATTCGGAGTTGCGCAGGAAAGAAGGAACGGCCGCATTGTCAGCCTGCGCGATGGCAGCATAAAAGCAGGTTGTGGCCACCAGTTCATATATTCCGATACGGCCCAGGGCAAAAAGCGCATGATTTGTGACCTTGGCTGTAAATAATTTTCCGGAAGTAGCCCGGATAAAAATAATGTTCCAGACCAAGGCCAGTGAAAACCAGTACACACCGAATTGTGGCAGGCTCACCTCATTCAGCGCCGCTTTGCTGAAGATATAAACGGTGGAACCGGCAATGGTAGCCAAAAAGGCAAACGCATAACCCGTGCTGCGGTTTCGGTGGATGATGGGGTTCCTCATGTCGGGGGCAAAGGTATTGCTTTTCACCATCCATCAAAACAGACTGGATACTCAGGTGAAAGAAGGCACCGACTGTGTCAGAGAATACGACGGGCCTTTCTTTTTTAAAAAAGGGCATCTGCCGGGCATCGGTTGGGCATATGTCTGGCCATCGGTGTTCTTGTAAGAGACTTCCACTGCCTCAATAAATTGTGTACGCTCACCTGAAATTTGTATTCGTTCATCACTAATCACTACATCCGTTTTATTCTTTTGTAATCAGCTCGGAAATATTGTAATTTTGTAAAAAAATCCCATGCTAAAGCCATTAATTTCATTCGACTGGGCCGTGAAGCGGTTGCTGCGCAACAAAGCAAATTTTGGCATCCTTGAAGGTTTCCTGAGCGAACTCTTGCACCAGGATATAAAAATTGATCGTATTCTTGAAAGCGAGAGCAACCAGGAACACGAAGCTGACAAGTTCAACCGTGTTGACATCCTGGCTGAAGATGCCCAAAAACAACTCATAATCATTGAACTTCAGAACAACCGCGAGCTCGACTATTTCCAAAGGATGTTGTTTGGAGTATCAAAAGCCGTTACCGAATACATAAACCTTGGCGATGAGTATCTGAAAGTAAGAAAAGTATATTCAGTGAACATTGTTTACTTTGATCTGGGTCAGGGCACTGATTACATTTACCACGGAATAACACATTTTACGGGTATGCACACCCATGAAGAACTCATGCTCAGCGTCAGGCAACAGCAACTATTTTTGCGTCAGACTGCAGGTGCTTTATTCCCTGAATATTATGTAATCAGAGTCAACCAGTTCAACGATATTGCCAAAGACACTCTTGATGAATGGGTTTTTTACCTGAAAAATGGCGATATCAAAGAAGGCAGTCGCGCAAAAGGATTGGCTGAAGTGCGCAGGAAACTGACCACCGGGCAGCTAAATAAAGAAGACAGGGCTATTTACCTTCGTCACCTCGATAATCTGAGCCACCAGAAAAGCGTTATATTTACCGCAAAGGATGAGGGAGTGGTAGAAGGAATGGCTAAAGGAAAAGCCGAAGGAAAAGCCGAAGGAATTACTGAAGGGCTGCTTTTAGTTGCAGGGAATATGAAGAAAACCGGAGAATCCATCGAAAAAATCATAGCTTTTACAGGGCTGACCAAAGAGCAAATAGAAAATATTGCCGGCTAATCAATCTATCATCCTTTTCTTCCATTTAGTTGAAGCAATGTTAACTTCCCTATTCACCCTATAACCTAAACATTTCACAACCACCCTCATTCATCGTTTGGGCAAGTTTCACCTTTTACCTTGCACCTTTCTCCATGCGCCTTTCATCCTTCTTACTTTATAACGGCATGTCAATCTTTACATACCATCCGCCAATCGGTGCAATGCCAATGTAACAATTGGATTTGGCATTGTTAAATTTCAACAACCCCGGTGCAGGAATTGATTTTGACTTTATAAAGAAAATTCTGCCACCTCAGATACACTCCGACAGAATGAAGCAGTAACACTGACTTAAGGTGCAAAGTGATGTAGGAATAAAAAAACCTCCCGCAGGAGGTTTCTGAATCATAAAATACCGCTAAACAATCGGTTTAATTATTTAACAGGCGCATCTTTCAGGGTTTCAACCAGGAATTTCCAGAATTTGCCAACGCTTTCGATATGAACTTTTTCGTCAGGGCTGTGCGGGAAACGCATGGTGGGCCCGAAGGAGATCATATCCCATTGCGGGTAGGCACCGCCCAGAATTCCACACTCAAGACCGGCATGAATGGCTTTAATTTCGGGAATTTTACCAAAATGCTTCTGATAAACCTGCTGCATGGTAATCAATATGGCTGAATCGGGGTTTGGTTTCCAGCCCGGATAACCACCAGTGTAAACACAGTCAGCACCTGCAAGTTCAAACACGCAACCCATCATTTCGGCCAGATCATCTTTTGATGAGTCAACCGAACTTCTGAGCAGGCAGCTTACTTTTATTACACCATCAACCATTTTAATACTGGCCAGGTTGGTGGACGTTTCAACAAGACCGGGAACGGAATCGCTCAAACGGATCACACCGTTCGGGCATGCATAAACAGCATTGATAAGCATATACTGTGTATCCTTGTCGATAATTGATGCAGGCATTTCTGCAGGCTGGCAGGTGAAGGTAAAGGTAGGCTCGGTGGCAGCAATTTCTTTCTTATACACATCGTACATGTGGGCTACACATTTGCCCAGTTTTTCGGCGTGGGCAGCAGGAACCACCACAATGGCATGTGCTTCGCGCGGGATGGCATTGCGCAGGCTACCGCCATCAACAAAAGCAATGCGTAACCTGTGTTCTTTCTGAGCATGTTTCAGGAACCTGAACAGGATTTTGTTGGCATTTCCTCTGCCCAGATTGATATCAAGGCCTGAATGACCGCCTTTTAATCCGGAAACATCTAACCTGAAAGCGGCCATATTGCCCGGAACGGCTTCTTCGTTAAATTCAAATACAAAATTACCATCCAGACCACCGGCGCAACCAACATACAGTTCGCCTTCATCTTCCGAATCGAGGTTCAGGAGAATATCGCCTTTGAGTAATCCGGCCTTCAGGCCATCTGCACCGGTCATACCGGTTTCTTCATCGCACGTAAACAAGGCTTCGATGGGTCCGTGAACCAGGTCGGTGGCTTCGAGAACAGCCATGGCAGCAGCCACGCCCATTCCGTTATCGGCACCGAGGGTGGTTCCGTTGGCTTTCACCCATTCGCCATCGATATAGGCTTCGATAGGATCTTTTGTAAAATCGTGTACCTTATCGCTGTTTTTCTGGGGAACCATATCCAGATGGCCCTGCAGCACAATCCCTTTACGGTTTTCCATGCCGGGAGTGGCTGGTTTGCGGATGATAATATTTCCAACTTCGTCTTTAATGGTTTCGAGGCCGAGTTTATGGCCGAAGTTTACCATAAATTCCTGAATCAGGTCTTCGCTTTTTGAAGGGCGCGGAACCTGTGTCAGGCTGTGAAAATGTTTCCAGAGAACCTTGGGTTCAAGGTTCATGATGTCTTTATTCATTGGTTGATTATTAAGGAGTTAAACAAATCAAAAGGGTTTTATGCAAATGTACGAAATATCCTGCTATCACAAATAAGTTTGAACAAACAGTGCTTACAAAAACAAAAACCTGTCAGCAAAGTTAAAACATCAGTAAATATGAATTATTTTCTTGGTGGTAAAAAAATCTTCATAAAAGTAATTGCTGAGGTAATAAGTATGCGAACGGCGTTCAATCCGGTTTACTTCTTCTTCGGTATCTCCGCCTTTCAGGTAAAGGATTCCGTTATGCAGGAAGTTTATTTCGTCTTTTCTGATATTTGCCTTTACCCAATCATAAAACTCAGGAAGTGTGGTGACAGCCCTGCTAATCACAAAGTCGAATTTTTGCCGGAGAGTCTCGGCCCTGGCCTGAAAGGCTTCAACATTATCGAGTTTCAGCTCTTTTGAGATGGCTTCAACCACTTTTATTTTTTTTCCGATTGAATCAACCAGTGTAAACTGTACTTCAGGGAAGAAGATAGCAAGCGGGATTCCGGGGAAACCGCCGCCGGTTCCAACATCAAGCACATAAGTGCTGGGTTTAAACCGAATTATTTTTGCAATTCCCAGTGAATGAAGCACGTGCCGCTCATAAAGATGATCAATATCCTTGCGTGAAACAACATTAATTTTTGAATTCCAGTCGCTGTACAAACCACCCAGCATGGCAAAACGCTCAACCTGAGTTGCTGTAAGGTTTGGAAAATATTTCAGAAGGATATCCATACACAGACCTGCGGGCAAACAGGAAATACGCCGGTAAAATAAAAGACTGCAAAATTATGAAAATCCGGACAAATTCCGGAAGCGGTTTTGGCCTTCAGCGGGAACAATATTTATACTTTTATGGCGTAATTTATCTGATCCGGATTTGGGGTGTGTTTATTTAAACCCGATAGGGATTTATTGCCAACAAATTATAATCTATTGCTTTACTTATGAAACTGCGTATTGTTTTTTCACTTTTGTTCGGGTTGAATAGTCTGTTTGCTGTTTCACAGGATGTTTCGCATTTCCAGCGTAAGGAGCAATATATCAACAAATTTAAGCAATTTGCCATCGACGAAATGAAATCGCACGGAGTGCCGGCAAGCATTACGCTGGCACAGGCACTGGTTGAAACCGATGCAGGCAAAAGTGACCTGGCTATTACAGCAAACAATCATTTTGGGATTAAATGCCATAAGGAATGGAATGGTGACACCTACCACAAAGATGACGACGCTAAGGGCGAATGTTTCAGAAAATACAACTCGGCACTCGAATCATACCGCGATCATTCATTGTTTCTCAGCACTCGTGACAGGTATAAACAGCTTTTTACCCTTAAAATTACAGATTACAAAGGCTGGGCCTATGGGTTAAAATCAGCGGGTTATGCCACCAACCCCATTTATGCCGAAAAACTGATTAAATTAATTGAAGAGCACAATCTTACACGTTTTGATGACCCTGCATGGGCCGGTGATCCCGTGAAGCAAACAGGCATTGTTTCAACCACGGCCGATACAAGTTATGCAGTGCTTGAACAACCTGAGCAGTTTAAACTTCTTGAATACGGACCTGATGAACGGCCGGTATATGTGTGCAATGGCTCAAAATATATTTATTACGACAAATCGGATACCCCTGCACGAATTGCGCAGACCTATGACCTTTTCTCATGGCAACTCGCAGAATTCAATGATTTACCTGAAGACACCAAATTTGTTCCCGGCGAAATTATTTATCTCGAAAAAAAGGCCAGAAAAGGAAGTGAAGACTTTTATACCGTAAAACCCGGTGAAACTATGCATTCGGTTTCACAAAAACTGGGCATCAGGCTTAACAAACTGTATTACCGCAACAGGATGAAGGAGGGAACAAACCCACCCACCGGAACAACGCTTTGGTTACGTAAGCGTAAACCGAAAAGCAAATAAAGCTGATTTTATGCAAACCCTTTATTCTTCGGGTTCATTTTCTTTCCGGAGACTGTAACAGATAACTGACGATTTATAACCAGTGATCAGGGCTGTGATTTCACCCGTTTCGAACACCCCGGTAACAAAGGGTGTACTGCCTTTAAACGGTGTGGATAAAAACAATCCATCCTTGCTGAAAATAAATATTTCATCGGTTGCCTGCGATACCACCCCAAGAAGGTTTCCCTGGCCCGGAAGGCTGAATAAAACAGGCTTTCCGGTAACAGGTTGTGCAAATGTATGTTGTAAGAGAACCTTTTTAACCTTATTGTACACCACCAGATTGGTTAAATCGAGGTAAATAAAATCAGGTGAACCGTTTCCATCAAAATCTTCATACACAAAATAATGATTCTTTGAGAAATTGTCAAAAACGGTTTTCTCCACAGGGCCTTTAGATGAAATATACAGCAGGTTTCCCTTGTCATCAGTAGTCAGCATCAACCCCTTGCCATTGGTCTGATTGATATAAAACTCAGAGTTGTTGGCATTGGTAAACGATTCTTCGAGTGAAATCAATGGCTCCCCTTTGAGATTTGTCATAAGCACCTTGCCATTTTTCTGAGGAATAATAATGTAGTTGCCCTCTTTTGATTTCAGGTACCTGATAGGCTGAATTACACTTGTGGAAGCTTTTGGCTTATTCCATTTTGCAACGGGTTTACCCATTTTATCGAGGCAATAAACAATATTCGACTCACCAGCCACCAATAGTTTTGGTTCCCTGTTGTTATCTGGAAAAATAACCGAAATGCCGTTGCTTGCTTTTTCGGGAAGTTTAACCGGAAATCCTTTTACTGGTTTACCGTCTGATTGAAATTGATAAAGCAGGGTTTTGGTACTGAACAGGAACGTATTTTTACCACGGCCTGCAAACTGACCGGTAAACACTTCGCTTACAGGCAATTCATTTAACTGAACTTCAGTCTCAATGCCCCCGAGGTTATTGATTAAATACATTCTGGCCCGTTGGTCGAAAGCGATAATCAGCGTTTTAGAATCTGTTTTTTCCTGAAATAACCAGGGTTTCCCATATACTGGGGCATTCAGCAGGGTTGTCCATCTGGCATCAGGATTTGCATCAATTGCACTGGTGTCGGCCTGACCGGTTTCGTAAGTCCCTGATGACGAAGAGTCGGTATCTGAAAGGATATCCGGCAGATTCGTATTTCTTTCGGAGCTTTTTTCAACCTCTTTATTCTGAAGAAGCATGGTGGTATAAAACAAATCACCTCCACCTGAAAACTGCAGCGAAATACCTTCAAGCGCATCAAGGGCTGGCAGGTTGCTGTCGAATTTGCCGGCAGTTTCATCTTTAAATAAAAAATGATGAAACGATGCTGACTTTGAGGGGTTATAATACAGCAATATGTTCGATTTTTCGGCCAGATTCTGGTTGAGTGCCGCAAATCCGGGATCATTTACAAGGGTTTGTCCTGAAATATAATTCAGAATAAACCTGTTAAGATTCTCAGGTGACGGACAAAATATAAAATATTCGCCAATGGTATAATAGTAGGTAATGTCAAAATCCGGAAAAACGTTGTAGAGGAAGCTGTCGAAAAACATGCTGAAGTTGGCTTTTTTCAACTTATTATCCTGAATCATAAGTGTTTTATCATCATCACTGGCAAGCGTTTCGTCAAGCATACGGTCGAACTTTTCAGGAGCCAGGCTGTGAATAATCACAAAAGAGTTGGCGGCAGCGGTACTCATTTCACCATTGACCAGTGCGACGGCAATTTCGCTTACAACAGCTTCCTTCAAATTTTCGGAAGTTGAAACATCCAGCATTTTAACAGCATTGCCGGCAGGAGCTGTTTTTTTGGCCTGGCTCAGATAGTTATTGTAATTTGCTACAAATGAGCTGAAATTCTTAAAGCACAGATACGCAAAACTGGCTGTTTGGGCCGGAAGCAGATTGAGTGCGGTTGGCAAGGCCGGCTCCTGATCTTTAAAAAGTTTCAGAAAATCGGAGCCGCTGGCCCAGGTATATCCGCCAAGCATAATTTTCTTCTGGCTGATAAAAAGATCGAGTTGTGCCCAACGGGCAAAATTACCAAGCCTGCTGAATCCGGGTGCAAATCCTTTGGCTGAAAACTCATTCAACACACCCGGAAATCGCGGAAAATGAATGTAAATATTCGCATCCACACTTTTCCCGGCAACAAGACTAAGTCGTTTAAACCCTTCATCTTCACTCAGCGGCGTATCTGAATCAGCCTGCTGAATTGCACGCTGTAACAGCAACGGACTGTAACTGGCAATAAACAATCCCCTGTGCATGGCATACCAGATACTGATATTTGTATTTCCAAAAATAACCTTTCTGCAATTCACACCATTGAATTCTTTTTCTTCAATCAATGCAGCCTGACCATATTTCTCCAGAACATGACGACCACCAATACTTATAAATGTTGGTGGTAATTCGAGCATGAAAAGAAATTCGTTTTCGTCAGGTTTTAAATTATGCAACGAAATGAGCAATCGTTTTCCTTTGAGCAATTTGTCGAGATCGCTGTGCCGGCGGATGGCCGAGTCGATGATTTTAACGGTGTTCCCAAGCCTTCTGAAATTTTCGGTTTTTGACAGCGTGTTCCACACAGCACTTTCGGTTGAGAGTTTCTTCCAGACTTCGCCGGGTTTATCGGTAATAAAAACCATTGATGCATCAGGTGGCACAGCTTCAATAGCCTGACGGGCATCAGGTATCATGGTATTGTAAATAAAATAAATGCCTCCGGCAAGCAGCGGGATGCCGGCCAGTATTAAAAGAAGCAGACTGATTTTACTTTTTACCTTCATAAGCCGACTGCTTTTGCAGTCATAAAGTTTAACATGCAAAATTAGCAATTTTTTGAATCCTTATCTGCTAATATATAAATGCTTAAGCCAATTGAATTTAAAAACCCAGACTTAACTGCTTTTTGAGGCTAAAACTTTTGCGGTGATAAGGAGTAAGACCATGATTTTCAATTGCCTTTATATGGGCAGCGGTTCCATAACCCTTATTTTGCAACCAGCCGTATTGCGGATAATCAAAGTGGAGTTGTTCCACAAAACTGTCGCGGTGGGTTTTTGCAAGGATGGAAGCGGCTGCAATGCTTAAAAACAGTCCGTCACCTTTTACAAAACTCCTGTGGCTGATATCCTTGTAATGCTTAAACCTGTTGCCATCAACCAAAATGTATTCCGGTGGAGGAATTAGCTGATCAAGGGCTTTATGCATAGCCAGTATACTGGCGTTGAGTATATTAATCCGATCAATTTCATCTTCTAGCACCGAAGCCACTGCCCATGCAAGTGCTTCCCGCTCAATCACCAGGCGCAGTGAATCCCGTTTTTTTGCGGTGAGCTTCTTTGAATCATTAATTTCTTCATTATAAAAATCAGGGGGCAGGATTACGGCAGAAGCAAAAACGGGCCCCATCAGGCAACCACGGCCGGCTTCGTCGCATCCGGCTTCAAATTTTAATCCGGTATATCCCGCTGCCAACATCTCAGAATGCCCCAGTATTATGCAAGACTACAATGACCAATAACAGCCATACCAAGATTTCCATTTTGTTCCCTCTGCGATGATTCATAAAATAATAGGATATAAAAGCGATGGCGGGAATTGTAAGAAGCGCCAGATGAAATAAATAGTCTTTTCCGGCGAACACAATTGATGCCATCGAAAAAAAAGAGAACCACAGCATCGTCCATGTGCTTTTACGGAAACTGATGAGTTTCCCCATCTGCACTGACAGAACTTTTCTGAATCCCGTGAAAAAAAGAATGGCAATTATTACTGATACAATAATTTCTGTGGTGGCTGGTACAGGTACATCATTCCAATGCAGAAAAACTTTGGGTAGGTGGTTTTGCAGAAAACCCGGCAGATTGTTGAACCAAAAATAAGCCATCAGCGCAAACACAAAGGGCAAAACATACCCAAGAATAGAAATGACCCATTCACGCCATTTTAAAATGCCATTTACCAGAAAACTGAACCAGATAAATACTAAAAACACAATGGCCGGAGGATAGAGCAAAGTGGCAATGGCAGCAAAAAAAGCAGTATTGAAGACCAACACATATGGTTCTTCCAGGTCATTCATTTTAAGGGTATTAATTAACACGATCATCAGAATAATTGTTGGAATTGACACAGGGTTCAGATAGAACAAATCCGGTGAATGGCTGAAAAATAAAATAAAGAAGAATGCCGGCAGGAGGGTATTCCTCGGCACATAATCATTGTTGGTAATATACAGGTTGAAAACCAGTGCCAGAAAAATAATCATCAGTAGTTGCAGTGCTGCCGAAACCATAAAATTGCCTGTAATAGCTCCCAGCATTGCTTCCTGAATGGGATATCCTGCAAAAGATGGCACAGAGAAATGGCCATAAAATGCATTAAACCATAGAATTACTACAACAATTAAAAGCCCCAGGGCTTGTGCCGGAAGTCCGGATTTAAACAGTCTGATCAACATAATACGTTTAATTATAACTTTAAGCCCGTTATACCGCCATTTCAACAATTGTCCTGTACAATTCAGGCCATCCGGCCCATCTGCCCTGCCCCCCGTGGGTTTCGTTGTGCCACAGGCTGATGAAAGTTCCACCGGTTTCCTTTACTTCGCTGATCAGGGGTTCAATATATTCAGGAATCCGGCTTTCAGGAATTTTTAAATAATCTTTGAGTGTGCCATCCATTACGGTAAAAGGGTGAACCATCAGGGGTGTTTCAGCATCAAGATCAAGGTCATAAAACGGGAAAGGTGTACAGATTCCGGCCCTGAAACCCACTTCGGCAGCATACCCCATGGTATAATCGTTCATAATATCAAGATTGATCAGATTGCGATAGGTCACAGGCAATTCGAGTTTTAAAAAATGCTGCCTGCTGCAGCGGATTTCACGCTTCAATACATCAGAAAGGCGCTGGGTTTCAGTTTTAAGTTTTGCAAATGAGCTGTTGCTGGCATACGATGGATGAATCCCCACATCAGCATAATCGGCAATGGACTTTACAAGGTTGATGAACCCCGGATTTAAGACCGGCACATTTTTATCATACTGCCCGTAATCAGCAAAAAGTATAAAAAACAAAGGTTTGAGGTCATACTTTTCATGCAGGGCATGCAGCGATGCAAAGCTATCAAACGGATCCCGGTCCAGGCCATAAATTACACGCACCCGGGTTATGATATCAGCAAAGTCACCTTTTGATAAGCTGCGTGTATAGCCGCCCAATGTTCGCCAGAAACCCTTATGCCTGTAACTCCAGGCTGAGTCAACATCAACAGTGGGCACAAATTTATAGGATGGTTTTTTGATGGTAAGCAATTCGAAATGCTGTTTCAGTATTGAGGCAATAAGCATGGCCCAGCGGTTTACAACTGCTTTATGAAGGAATCCCTTTTTATAAGCCAGACTCTCATGGGCCGTAAACCGTCCATACATGTCTTTGCGGTAAGGCAGGTACTCTTCATAACGGCTGACCATATAAAACGCTGAGGCAAATGGATCAAACGGCAGAGCCGAATCTTTTGCAAATACTGGAAACAGTCCCTGAAACCCGTCTTTGTCATGGCATTGCACTTCAGTAATACTTATACCTCGCTGAAACAGCAAATCAGCGGCGGCAAAATACAATGAGCCATTGATTCCCTGTTTATCATACACAAACTTAGGACCTTCAAAAGCCAGAAATTCATCAGGCTTTGAGGTAAACCGGTACTCAAGCCCCGACAAACTGCCAAGAATCAGGTTAAACGTGTATTTCAGCCTGTTGGTAACGCGTGGAACAAAAACAAGAATCATGTATATTGTTTGAAAACGGAATTCAAAACTACGCTTTTTTTACAGACAGCCCTGTGACATGACTCAAGATTGCAAAAAATCATGTAAGTTTGAAACCAATTTAACAAACCCGAAACCTGATGGAAAACTTCATAGTATCAGCGCGTAAGTACAGGCCGGCTACATTTGACACGGTTGTTGGACAACGCTCCATCACTACTACTTTAAAAAACGCCATTCGCACAGGGCAACTGGCTCAGGCTTTTCTGTTTACCGGCCCCCGAGGAGTTGGTAAAACCACTTGCGCCAGAATTCTCGCAAAAACCATCAACTGCCAGAATATTAATGATAAAACCGAGGCCTGTGATCAGTGTGAGTCATGCCTTTCATTTAACAACAGCGCTTCCTTCAATATTTATGAACTTGATGCGGCCTCAAACAACGGGGTGGAACATATCAAGAGCCTGATTGAACAGGTAAGGATTCCGCCACAGTCAGGCAAATACAAGGTATATATCATCGATGAGGTGCACATGTTGTCGCAGGCTGCTTTCAATGCATTTCTAAAAACGCTTGAAGAGCCTCCCGCCTATGCCAAGTTTATTCTGGCGACTACGGAGAAGCACAAAATCCTGCCCACCATCCTTTCACGATGCCAGATATTTGATTTCAGACGGATTACGGTTGAAGACATTGCCAAACATCTTGAATTTGTTGCACAAAGTGAGCATGTTGCTGCAGAACCCGATGCACTGAACATCATTGCCATCAAAGCAGATGGTGCCATGCGTGATTCGCTCAGTATTTTTGACCAGCTCGTGAGCTATGCCGGCAATACACTTACGTATAAAAACGTAATCGACAACCTGAATGTACTTGACTATGATTATTATTTTAAAATTGTAGACCAGGTGCTTGCGGTGAATGTGCCGGAAACGCTTATGCTCATTAATGAGATTATTGACAAGGGTTTTGAGGGTCAGCACCTGATTACCGGATTGGGCGAACACCTCCGCAACCTGCTGCTGTGCCGCGATGCACGCACGGTGACCCTGCTTGAAGCCGGCAGTTCAGTCAAAGCACAGTATCAGACCCAGACACAAAGATGCTCTTCAGCATTTTTACTTGGTGCGCTCGACCTTGTAAATATCTGCGACCTGAATTACAAGACCAGCAACAATAAGCGTCTGCACCTTGAAATTGCCTTGCTGAAGATGTGCCAGTTGGTAGGGAAACCTGTTGACAATCCTGCTCCGCTTCCGGCAGAAAGGCCGGTGAGTCAGGAACCAGCAAAACAACCGGTCAGCACAGTATCAACACCGGCTCCGGAAAAACCTGCGGCGGCAGTCATGCAACCCGCTGTTGTTACGCCTGTTCAGCCCGCACAAACAACTCAACAGCAATCCGCCAGCCAGCGTCCACAGGCAGCATCCGTTGTTGAAGAACCACCAGCCCAACCCATTGCTCAACCCGAGGCCCGGCAGGGGAGTTTATTCATACCCCGAACAGGACTCAATCTGAAACAAAACGAAACCGCTGCGGTTCAGGGCCCCGGTGCTGAAGAACCTACTGAAACAGATGACGAAACAGAGCTTTTGGCCCATTCCTTTTCACAGGAACAGCTCGAAGAGAAATGGGCCGTTTTTGCAAGTACTGTCGCTACCGACATCATGCTTTATTCAGGATTGACCGGTAGCAAACCAGTGATAGGTGACAATTTCATCATTGAACTCACGGTATTGAATAAGCTTCAGGCTGATAAGGTATCGGAAGCGAAAACCGAATTGCTGCAATTTTTACGGAACCAGCTTCAGAACAGGTTAATCAACATCGACACCAGAATCAATGCCGATATTTCGACGGCAAAGGCATACACGCCCATCGACAAATTCAATAAAATGGCCGAGAAAAACCCCATGCTGCTGACGCTGAAGAAGACTTTTGATATGGATATTGATTTTTGATGTGAATTAATGAGATAATGTGCTGGTGTGCTTATGTGCTAATTAAAGAAGATTTCTGTTTGAAGAGAGATTGCCTAACGCCTAATGCCCGTTGCCTAATGCCTATCGGGATAATGTACTCATGTGCTGGTGTGCTTATATGCTCCTATGTAATAAAAAAGATCCCGACCTGTCAGAAGCCAGTAGATTTCTTTCGAAGACAGGAAGTCATATTATTTCCTTCCCGCCTTCTCAAGATTTTTTTTGCCAATGCAAATATAATTTTTTTCACTTTCTCTTGCATAATTTCTCAACCTCCTATTAGTAGTCTGTATCAAGATTACAGCCACATTAATCCGTTATAAAAACATGAAAACCCAGGAACATTCTAATGAAAGTATTGGTCACAAGCACATAACAGTACTCTGGGTTTTTGGAACGAGATATATAGCAAGATCCGGTTTTCTTAATTATTTTACTATTCCTTTGACATATGGTGAGTTGTTGATCCAAACATGTCTAACACGGCTAAGTAGTTTACGAGCTATTTTTACAATCGCCCTTTTACCAGTCATGCGAAGCTTCCATTCTTCATAGACCAGCAATAATGCCGGATCATGCCGGATTGCTGTCCATGCTGCCTCAACCATAAGTTTGCGCAAATAGCAATTGTGCCTGAAGGTGATACTGCCTTTGTGTTCATGTTCCCCGCTTGAGAATTCCATGGGATATAAACCAACAAAAGAGTTCAATTGCCTGAAAGAACTAAATCTTTTGATATCACCGATTTCAGTAAGAATGGTGATTGCAGTTAATGGCCCTATCCCAGGAATACTTGTAAGCAAAGGCATAGTTTCGCTATACCTTTCACTTTTCTGCAAAGTACGGATATCCTTGTTTACTTTTAGCAACATGCCCCTTAGCAGTTCCATTTGTTCAATCATATAGTTGAGTGAAATACGTGTGCTTCCCGTTGCTTGTTCAAATGTTTTTAGCCATTGTATGAATACTTTGCTCCAACAGTTTGCAAATCTATCGGGTACTTCAAGGCCAAATAGATGCAACATGCTTCTTATACGGTTTTTACACCGGCTTATGTCTTTTACCAATCGTACCCGATGCCTGATCAGGCTTCGGTCGGCTTCATAGATAGGGTCTGGGACATAGATCGCACTGACCGTTCCTGTTGCCAGAGCCTGCCCGATGCTTTTGGAGTCCACAGAATCTGTTTTATTAGTTTTGTGCTTGTTGGACCTTGGAATGTCGGCTGCATGTACAACAATGCAATTTATTCCTTTCTCTTTTAAACTGCGTTGTATCCAAAAACCGCAAAAACCACTTTCATAACAGCATTGGTAATTGGCACCAGGAAATTCCCGATGTAAAAACTTGTTAAGGCCATCAACGCTTGGTGGCTGCGAAAATGTCCTGAGAAACAATTGTTCATGATACAAAGAGATGTTCCAACTATTTTGATGGACATCAATTCCGACATAAATGTTTTTGCCGGTAAAATCTGCAAATTCGTGTAACTTTGTCATTGAGTTCTGGATTTAGGTTTATTTTATCAAAAATACTGTGGCTTTCGAGACCACTGGCCTATTTCCGGGACTCTTTTTTATTTACATGGATTCTAATTAAAGAAGATTTCTGTTTGAAGAGAGATTTGCCTAATGCCTAATGCCCGCTGCCAAATGCCTATCGGGATAATGTGCCCCTGTGCCGGTGTGCTTATGTGCTCATGGGAATCAACAACATTGGAATTTTTAATTATGAATGTTTAATTTTTAATTGGGCCACCTTTTACCATTGACATTTCACCAAAAAGCTACGCAGAGATCCACGGAACAGACACAGTGTTTCACAGAGAAATTTTGAATTATGATCAGGGGCAGCAGAATCGTCGCACTGGTAAAGCCCGGAGGGCTTAATTTCAATAACCACCTGTGAAACGGGTGGTAAAACAAGAAGAGAAATCCATAGTGCCCTGAAGGGGCTCAATAAAAATCAGCCTGGGGCATATCATATTAAGAATTGGAAATCACATTGGGGAAATTTTGAATTATTAATTTTGATCCTTCGGCAAGCTCAGGATAAAATTTTGAATTGGCCCTCCAGGATTAATTACCCTTCACGAATCGGTTTTATCGTTCACTTTTGACATGAATTGATTCCCTCCGGAATGAATTGGGGTTTCTTTCCATCTGAACTGGTTCAGCATGCTCATTTTTTGAATAAAATTCTGATTCCGGAAGACCATTTCCGCCCCCGGAAAACATCTTCCGCGTGCAGGAAAGCATCTTCCGCCTGCAGGAAAGCATCTTCCGCCTGCAGGAAGACATCTTCCGCCCGCAGGAAAACATCTTCCGCCCGCAGGAAAACATCTTCCGCCCGCAGGAAAACATCTTCCGCCC
>CAZKCK010000082.1:0-6549 GCA_964550695.1 uncultured Bacteroidales bacterium
AATTCATAATTAAAAATTATTAATTCAAAATTCTCACTTTGTAACTGTTCTTCAAATTGATTTCTTTCAACAAATTCCTATTCAATTGTACATATAATCAGGATTCGTAGTAATTTTACATCCATGGAAATTAGTGTCGCCATGAAGATATTCATTTATAAGTTTATAGGTGTGCTATTGTTGTTGTGGTCATTGTCTGCCTTTCCGCAAACGAACATAAAACCTGATAGTTACACCATTAACAAACGCGACCTGGCCGAAACCCGTGCCCGGCAGGTTGAATATCTTACCCTGCCTGATCATTACAAGAAAATCCAACTACCATCTGAAGTCAATAATGCGTTAAAACCGTATTTCAGAGGCATTTTCAGTCAGGAATGGTACCCTACATGCATGCAGTGTTCTTCAATCGGGTATGTTTACAATTATGAAATTAACAGGGTCAGGAAAAAACCTGCAGATACTTCCATCAACCGCCATGCTGTTTTATATACATGGAATTATGCCAATGATGAAGGCGTTGATGGTCTTGACTTTTTCTTTTCATGGGATATTATTAAAAACCAAGGCATTCCGGATGTTGCAACATTTGGTGCCGATGCCGTTGAGTACCCTCCAACCGTATGGATGTCAGGGTATGACAAGTATTACAAAGCCATGGGCAACCGGCTTGATGATATATATGGAATCAGGCTTGATTCGGAAGAAGGAATCAACACGCTGAGAGCATGGTTATTCGACCACCTTGAAGGTTCTCCGGATGGCGGCTTTGCTGTGTTTGCCTCCTCGGGATACGGCCCCATGCTCAGGTTTGAAACAGGTACGCCCGAAGCAGGGAAATTTTTCTATCCCTATCTGCTCAATTTTGTAAGCCATGGGCTCAGCATTGTAGGGAATAATGATTCGGTGCGGTACGATTATAATTCAGATGGCAGGTATACCAACAACATCGATATTAATAATGATGGCGAAGTTAATGTACTTGATTGGGAAAAAGGTGCATTTAAAATTGTGAACAGTTCCGGGCCCTACTGGGCCGACTCTGCGTTTATTTATATTATGTATAATTCCATGGCACGCAAACAAAGTGATGGTGGCATTTGGAATTCAAGCGTTTACGTACTTAAGGCAAGTCCGGAATACAAGCCGGAGCTAACCATGAAAGTGCGGCTAAAACATAATTACCGCGAAAGCATCAGAATTAGAGCCGGAATTTCGCAACAAGCGGGTGCCGTAATACCTGAACAAATCATTGAATTTCCGATTTTTAATTTTCAGGGAGGTATGCATGGAATGAAAGGACTGGAATCATTGCCAGATCCCGATGAAATTGAAGTTGGTTTTGATATTTCTGAACTTAAAAAATACATTGAGCCCGGTATTCCCGCACGTTTCTTTCTGCTGGTTGATGAGCATGATCCGCAAAATCTTGGTTCCGGTGAAGTATTGGATTATTCAGTGATTGATTATATGTCAGGGGGCATCGAAACCGCATGGAATCAGGGCGCTGTTGAAATCGAAAACAATTCAACCACCAGTCTTTATGTTGATAAAGTTTTGCTGTTCAATAAAATGGCCATTACAAACCAGGCTTTACCAATTTTTGAGAACACACAACCTGTTGAAATTCAAATGAATGCTACCGGTGGTGAACCACCGTACAAATGGAGCCTGAATTATCCATACCGTAAATCAGATGGGGAAGGTAATTTTAACGCAATCAATCAGTTTGCAGCTTCACCATTTGGTGTTGAATCAAATGTTGCTATAGGATTGCCATTTCCCTTTCCGTTTTATGGCAAGAGCTATGACACGGTTTACATGAACAGAAAAGGCTTGCTTGTATTTGCAAATGAAGCACTTCCCCCACGTTATTTTGATGATTATCTTTTTTTGTTAAAAAATAACATCGTCGTAAATCCGGCATTCAGGGATGAGTATTATGCTGATAATACCGATGGCGATGGTATGTGGTATGCATTTTCACAGGATACGCTGTATTTTAGGTGGAAGCTTTCTTTAACCGGTTCAGGACCTGTTTCAGATGTAAATTTTGAAGTAAGGCTTCTCAAAACAGGTGAAATATTATTCAATTACGGTACCATTGAAGTTCCTGATTCAATAAGTAATTATCCGGGTGTTTCGGCCGGTAACAACATGTCGTTTTTGCTTGACAATGCCGTGAAAATGAATACTTTTCAAGGTCAAAAGTTTAAATATCTGCCTTCTGAAACCCCTTTACATGTAAGAATAAGCACAGATGGCCTGCTTTCGGTCCAACAAACTGATTGTATTAACATCCAATCGGTTAATATAGAGGTCACCGACTCAAAGAAAAATGGGGCCCAACGGACTTTCAGTCTTACCAACGGACTTGATTTTAATGCATATCCGGTTTCAGGTGAAGGATCATACATAAACTATAACGGTATCAGCAATCTGAATCTTAACATGATGAACAGGTTACCTGATCCTGTGCAAAACCTCAGGCTTATTTTGCGATGTAAAAGAAGTAACGTTATCGTCACCGACAGTATATTGGAAGTCAATAGTTTGCCTGGTGGGAGCAGTATAATTTCAGAAAATGCATTTTCATTTAAATTCAGCAAACCGGCACATGCATCCGAAGCTATTGACTTTGAAGTTATTGCTGAATATTCAGAAAACCAAAAAATTAAAAAAACTTCATTTGTTGTTGCCGCCCCACAGCTTGTTGCTTATAAAGCATTTGTAAATGATGGTGCCAATCATCTGATTGATCCGGGTGAAACAACTCAGGTTGATTTTTCATTGCATAATACCGGAAACCTGAAATCGGGGCCGGTTTCTGTTTCTGTGGGTTGCATTGATGAGCGCGTTACTGTTACCCCTGTCAGTAGTCTGAGTTTTGATTCAATTGAAACTGGTGAACATTTGAAGATAAATTGCCTGGTAAGTGCATCAAGAGATATCCCGATAACTGATAGTATTTTTATTACAGTTGCTGTTTCATCCGATCCATTGCAGGATACAAGCTATGTATTTGGTTTTCAGATTGGAAGTCCTTCGGTTGCACTGATTAACCTTTCCGGACAGGCATCAACAGTGAATTCAATGGCCAAAATTCTTGATAATCTGAATGTGCCATATCAAAAATACGCAAACATACCTGATCAGTTAAGCAATTTCAATGCAGTATTTCTAACATTGGGTTGCACAACACCCAATCACAAACTCACTGATATTGAATACCTGATGCTTAAATCATACCTGAAAGGTGGTGGCAGACTGTATCTTGAAGGTTATTATTTCTATTTATTTAATGAAGATAACCCCTTGCAGAATCTCTTCCGGTATAAACTGCAATCTGTACCCTTATATCTTTTTAAAGCACTAAAAGGGATTCCCGGTGCTCCGACAAATGGTATGGAAATGCTGTATGACGGCGATATGTTTTTAAGCATTCATGAGCTTCAGCCAGAAGCAGGAACTGTAATACTTCTTGAAAACCAGGATGGTAAAACGATTCAGTATGCCTTTGATGGTGGATACCGGACCATAGGTTCATTGTGCGAATTCGGAGAAATCAGGGATACTTTGCCTCCGTCATCCAAAGCAGATCTTATGAAAGTTTATTTGAATTACTTCGGCGTTGATTTATCCGGTATTCAGGCATTTTTCCATTCAGATTACGTTCAAGGCTGTTCCGGAATTCCCTTCAACTTTTATGATGATTCATACGATCAGGTCACCTCAAGGTCATGGTCATTTCAGGGAGGTACACCACCTTATTCAAATGAAGCAAACCCACAGGTGGTTTATACTGAACCCGGCGTATATGATGTGGGCCTTACCGTTTCAAATGGTACAGCCGAACGGACAATTACGAAAAAGGCTTTTATCACGGTTCATTCCTGTGAAGGCATTTTTAAAACTGATGTTGAGGCTGGAATTGAATTATTTCCGAATCCGGCCGGAGATGAAATAAACTTTACTTTACCAAAATCCGGTCATGATTACAAGCTTTGCGTCATCCGCAATATTTCAGGTGAAACCGAATTGCAATTACCGCTGAATCGGTTGAACACATCACATACACTAAATGTAAGCAGGCTGAAAGCCGGTTTCTATTTTTTAAATCTGTATAAAGATAATGGTCAATTTGTTACATGCAAACTTATTAAAAGATAATCGCTTTTAATCCGGATTGCCCAAAATACTTCATTTGATAATTTTACGTCACTGGATAATACGTTTTGCAATGAATAAGATTTTTTTAAATACGCTTTTTGTTTGTTGGCTTTTGGCTCCGCTGTTGGCCATATCTCAAAAGAATTTTCAACCAACCGACTACAAAATCAACAAGCGTGATCTGGCCGAAACGCGTGCCAAACAGATTCAATACCTCACGCTTCCTGACCGTTACCATAAAATCAAGCTGCCCGCCGAGGTCGATAATTCCAAAAAACCCTATTTCAGAGGGGTGTTTACACAGGGATGGTATCCGAGCTGTATGCAGAGTTCTTCCGTTGGCTATCTGTACAATTACGAAATTAACCGGGTCAGGCACAAACCCGCTGACACTTCTGTTAACCTGCATCCCGTTTTGTACACATGGAACTATGCCAACGATGAAGGTGAAGATGGTCTTGACTTTTTCTTTTCGTGGGATGTAATTAAACAACAAGGCATTCCTGATGTGGCAACTTATGGAGCCGATGCCCTTGAATTTCTACCAACGCTATGGATGACAGGCTATGACAAGTATTACAAGGCTATGGGCAACAGGCTTGACGAAATCTGTGGGATCAAACTTGATTCAGAAGATGGCATCAATACCTTGAGAGCGTGGCTGTTTGATCATCTGGAAGGCTCGCCAGACGGAGGATTTGCCATGTTTGCCTCCTCGGGATACGGCCCAATGTTACAGTTTGCGCCCGGAACCCCCGAAGCCGGTAAAAACTTCTGGCCACATCTGCTTGATTATGTAAGCCATGGACTTACGATTGTAGGTTACAATGATTCGGTACGTTATGATTACAACTTTGACGGAAAATACACCAACAATACCGACATCAATAACGACGGGGTTGTGAATGTACTCGATTGGGAAAAAGGAGCTTTTAAAATTGTAAACAGTTGGGGCGAATGGGCTGATTCGGGTTTTATTTATTTAATGTATAACTGCTTTGCCCATAAACTGAGCGATGGGGGTGTCTGGAATTCAAGTGCATATATTGTTAAAACAAGCCCGGTATATGAACCTGACCTGACCATGAAAGTCAGGCTAAAACACAACAAACGCGAGAATATCAGAATAAGGGCAGGTATTTCAACTACGATTGGAGTTTATATTCCTGAACATGTGATGGAATTCCCGATATTTAACTTTCAGGGTGGCCCCCACGGAATGATTGGGATTGATACGCTGCCTGATGGCGATGAAATTGAGGTGGGTTTTGATATCTCAGAACTTAAAAAGTTTGCACAACCAGGCAGCCCTTCCCGTTTCTACCTTCTTGTTGATGAGGCAGATCCTCAGGATTTTGGTTCCGGGAGCATCCTTCAGTATTCAATAATTGATTATATGGCCGGTGGTGCAGAAATCTCATGGAATCAGGGAACTGTAGCAATTACCAACAATTCAACCACCACGCTATTTGTTGATAAGGTATTACAATTCAATAAAATGGCGATTACAAACCAAACCCTGCCAGGTCCGGGAGGTACGCAACCTTATCAGGTACAAATGAACGCCACCGGTGGAGTTCCTCCCTATCACTGGAACCTGAACTATCAGTATACCAAATCAGAAGGCAAAGAAGGCTTTAAAGCTATAAGTCAAAATACTGCAGAACCCTATGGTGTTGAGTCGAATGTGGCCATTCCGCTGCCTTTTTCATTTCCGTTTTACGGTAAGAGTTATGATACAGTATACATGAACCGCAAAGGAATGCTTGTATTTACCAATGATGAGCTGCCACCACGCTATTTTGATGATTACCTGTTGCTGTTAAAGAATAATATTGTGATCAATCCGGCCTTCAGGGAAGAATATGTGCAAAACATTGCTGATGGAGATGGAATGTGGTATGCTTTCTCACAGGATACGCTCTGCTTCAGATGGAAACTTTCTATAACAGATTTTGAGGAAGCATCCGATTTAAATTTTGAAGTGAGGCTTTTGCGTACAGGCGAAATTCTGATGAATTATGGTACGATGGAAGTTTATGGACAGTATAGCAATTATCCCGGCGTTTCGGCTGGCAACAATTACGCTTTTATACTTGATGATGCCACAGAACTCTATACTTTTCAGGGTAAAAAGTTTAGCTATTTTCAGGTGGGTGCTCCCTCTTTTGTTGAAATAAGCCAGGATGGATTGCTCACAGTTAAAAATGCCGATAGTATTTATATACAATCAGTAAATATTGAAGTATCAGATACCGAACACAATGGCGATCAGCGCACATTCAATCTCTCCGATGGGCTTGATTTCGAAGCATACCCGGCTGCCGGCCTCGGAACCCTGATCAATTACAATGAACCCATCAGCCTGAAGCTCAAAGT
>CAZKCK010000082.1:6649-16245 GCA_964550695.1 uncultured Bacteroidales bacterium
CTGTCATTTGATTCACTTGCAATTGGTCAGCAACTGAAAATCAGTTGTCTGGTGAACGCTTCATCCGATATTCCCATTGCTGACAGCATATTTATTAACGTTTCGATAGCCTATAATCAAGATCTTGATACAGTATATACTTTTGGTTTTCAGATTGGTAATTTCCCGGTAACCCTGATTAATCTAAGCGGGCAAACGGCTACAATTGATTCTATGGCCAACATTCTCAATGCATTGGATATTCCTTATCAAAGTTATAATTATTTGCCATATTCAATCAGCAATAAGCTTGCGATATTCTTATCCCTTGGCTGTGTTTCGCCCGCACATACATTGACGGCTAATGAATATCAAATGTTGATTTCATACCTGAATGGTGGTGGCCGGCTGTATCTTGAAGGGTATTATTTTTGGTTTTTTAATACTAATAATTTATTGCAACCCTGGTTCAGATCTACTATACAGAGTACACCCGCTTATTTTTTCAATGAACTGAAAGGAAATCCGGATGGTCCGACTTCGGGTATGGATTTGAAATACAACGGCAAAATGTATCTGGGTATTTATGAATTACAACCTGATTCAGGTGCTGTAAACCTGCTTGTTAATCCGGGGAATAAACCCATTCAGTATGCCTTTGATGAAGGCAGTTACCGGGTAATTGGTTCAGCCTGCGAATTCGGCCAGATTCAGGACTCTTTGCCCCCATCCACAAAATCTGATTTAATGAAGGTCTATCTTGATTATTTCGGAGTGGATTTATCTGGTATCCGCGAATTCTTTCATGCCGATCGACTGGATGGATGCACTGACATGTCATTCAGTTTTAGTGATGATTCTTATGGACCGATTGTTTCGCGTTCGTGGTCATTCCCCGGTGGAACACCCGCTGTTTCAACTGATATAAATCCTCAGGTGGTTTACAGTGAACCTGGGAGTTATGATGTTACACTTGAAGTTTCAAATGGTACAGCAACCAGAACCATTACAAAAAATGGTTATATTACTGTGAATTCATGTGAAGGAATCAGCAAACCAGCGAAAGCCGACGATTTTGAAATCTATCCAAATCCGGCAACTGATGTTGTCAGTATCAGCTTCCTTAACCAAAACCACAATTATGCGAGCTGTGTTATCCGGAAAATTTAGGGGGCAACTCTGATGCAGTTACCATTACAGCACACAGAAAAACAAATATTTATAAATGTAAAAAACCCTTCTCATGGTTTCTACCTCCTCAGTCTGTATGATCGGTATGGCAGGGACATTACAAAAAAGCTGATTATCAGGTAAAACATAAACCCCCTTCGGTTTTCCTGAAGGGGGTTTATTTCAGTATAAGAATACCGGCAAAATTTCCTGACGAAAAAATCTGAAAATCAGATTATAGTTGATTTGCCAATAATTGAAATCAAGAACGACCTAAACCGCTTCTTTCAGTTTATCACGGATAGCCTTTTCGAGTTCTTCAGATAATTCCGGGTTATCGGTAAGCAGTTGCTTGACGGTATCGCGACCCTGTCCGAGCCGGGTTTCGCCATAGCTGAACCATGAACCGCTTTTTTTGATGATATTGAGTTCAACTCCCAGGTCAATAATTTCTCCGGTTTTTGAGATGCCTTCACCATAAATCACATCAAACTCAGCAGTACGGAAAGGTGGTGCAACCTTGTTTTTCACAACTTTAACCTTTACACGATTTCCAATAGCCGTTTCGCCATCTTTTATCTGGGCATTGCGTCTGATATCAAGCCTTACCGAAGAGTAAAATTTCAGTGCATTTCCTCCGGTGGTGGTCTCGGGATTTCCGAACATGACGCCGATTTTTTCGCGCAACTGGTTAATAAAGATGCAACACGTTTTGGTTCTGGCTATGTTGGCAGTAAGTTTACGCAATGCTTGTGACATCAGTCTTGCCTGCAGACCCATTTTGGAGTCGCCCATTTCACCTTCAATTTCACTTTTGGGTGTGAGTGCTGCAACTGAGTCAATAACAATGATATCGATGGCGTTCGATCTGATCAGATTGTCGGTGATTTCGAGTGCCTGTTCACCAAAGTCAGGTTGCGAAACCAGCAGGTTGCCAATATCAACCCCTAATTTCTGGGCATAAAATCTGTCAAAAGCATGTTCAGCATCAATAAAGGCAGCTATTCCGCCCTGTTTCTGAGCTTCGGCAACTGCGTGCAATGCCAGTGTGGTTTTACCTGATGATTCAGGACCGTAAATTTCAATAATCCTTCCTTTTGGCAATCCGCCAACTCCAAGAGCTACATCAAGCGCTATAGAGCCTGTTGAAATTACCGGAATTGCCTCCAGCACCTGATCGCCCAGACGCATAATTGTGCCTTTTCCGTATGCCTTTTCCAGCGTGCTGATAGTAGCCTCGAGCGCCTTCAGTTTTGCAAGTTTTTCGTTGTTATCCATGATTGTTGATATTAGAAGTATGTTTCTGAGAATGAATGGATGTGTAACTTTTATTAAAACTTCCTGTGATAAAAATTAGACCGGATAAAATTAATAAAAAAAATGCATCAAACATATAGGTAATTTAAATTTTCATCGCCTTAAAAATCTGTCCGGCATGATCCTTAGTTTCTACTTTGGTGAAAATTTCTTCAATAATGCCTGCCTCAGAAATAACGAAAGTATATCGCATAATGCCCTCATACTCCTTGCCATATAACTTTTTAGTGCCCCAGGCTCCGTAAGCCTTAATAACTACTTTTTCAGTGTCAGCCAAAAGCGGGAACCCGAAATTGTATTTGGTGGCAAAATTTAACTGGGACTTTTGATTGTCAGCACTTACACCTAAAATTTTAAACCCCTTATCAGCAAATACCTGATAGTTTTGGTTTAAACTGCACGATTCTGCTGTGCATCCCGGGGTGTTGGCTTTCGGGTAAAAATACAATACCAGTTTACTACCTTTAAAATCGCTCAGACTTATGGTATTACCGTTCTGATCAAATCCTGTAAATTCCGGGGCTTTATCCCCAACTTTTAAATGTGACATAATAAGAATATTTATAGGTATCTAAACACAGAACACTGCGAATAGTTAAATAGAAATAACGCAAAGTTTGCTGTACAAAACTGATTGACTTAGCATTTGTATATAAAAAACCCGTCAAACCATCAAAGGTCCAACGGGTATAGCCATTCCGCTCATAGACTGACTTAAAATCTTATGAAATCCTATATAAATTTAAGTGTTTTCAGGCAGTGTTCAATTTTCTTCCAGGTTGCTTCAATATCATGATCCAGACCAACTGAAAAGCGTATCAATCCGTCTGACATGCCCATCTTTTTCTGTAATTCAGCCGGTACTTCCGAGGAAGTGCTCTTGCCGGAATTGCTGAACAGGGTCTTGAAATACCCCAGACTCACTGCAAGATATCCAACACCTTCATCTTCCATCATTTCCATTAATTCCGAAGCACGCTCAGCAAACTCTACATCAATGGCAATCATGCCGCCATAACCAAATCCGGGATTCAGCATTCTGTTAAGAATTTCATGACCCGGGTGGTTTTTCATACCAGGGTAATTAAACTTTAATCCAACTTCAGCAAATTTGGTTGCAAGGTACATGGCATTCTGGCTGTGTTTCTGCATCCTGATATGCAGGGTATGCATATTTTTCAGAATTGAAGATGAACGCATCGGATCAAGAACCGGTCCTAACAGCATTGCTGTACCTGCATTAACATCGGCCAAAGAATTGATAAATTCTGTTGTGGAACAGATTGCACCGGCTACGCAGTCATTTTTGCCATTCACAAATTTGGTAAGACTGTATACCACCACATGTGCACCATGCAGGGCAGGTGAAACCATCATTGGCGTAAAAGTATTGTCAACCACCAGTTTGATGCCGTTATGATTGGCTATTGCTGCAAGTGCCGGAATATCAGAAATCTGCAACATAGGGTTGGTCATGGTTTCCGTATAAATCATACGGGTATTGGGTCTGATGGCATTTTTCACTGAATCCAGATCGCTGATGTCAACAAA
Organism: uncultured Bacteroidales bacterium; assembly: GCA_964550695.1. Classification (GTDB taxonomy): domain Bacteria; phylum Bacteroidota; class Bacteroidia; order Bacteroidales; family TTA-H9; genus CAZKCK01. The sequence continues at coordinate 10,667 of CAZKCK010000082.1, forward strand.
AGTGACATCAATATTGAATTTGGGCAGGTAATTCTTCAGGAAGGCAAAAGTGCCGCCATAGGTAGTCAGGCTTGATACAATATGATCACCGGCATTGCATATCTGAAGGAACACATTCGTAATAGCGGCCATTCCGCTTGCAGTAACCCAGCAGGCTTCGGTACTTTCCATTGCAGCAATGGCATCAGCAAGATATTTGTTGCTGGGATTCCAGTGACGTGAGTACAGGAAGCAGCCTTCTGCTTTGCCTTCGAAGGTTTCTGACATGGTCTTTGCCTGCATGAAGGTGTATGTAGCAGAATCAGTGATGGATGGATTAACATCTCCATATTCACCGAATTGTAATAAATCATAAACGGCGCCTGCCGGGTTGTGTTTCATAGTTGAACTTTTGCGGGCCTCATAGCCCTGATGGTTGATTGATTCGGGTTGATTGGGAAAGGAAGGTTGTATCGAAAATTCAATACGCTTACAAAAGTATGAATTTGTTCGCATTACCGTTAAACAATTTGATTATCGTAAGTCAAATTAACAAATTATTTAAAAAGTGTAAGTTAAATTGTATATTTTTGCAAAAAATGTAAGTTAAAACCCTTGCTTATGTCAGTAAACTTTCAACTTGATAGTTTTGACCGGAAAATTCTTTCGGTTCTTGCCGCTAATGCACGCACCCCCTACCTCGAAATTGCCCGGATATGCAATGTTTCGGGAGCTGCTATTCATCAACGGATGCAGCGAATGGAAGAGGCAGGCGTGTTTAAGGGATCCTGGTTAAGGCTCGATCCACATGGAATGGGATACATGACCTGTGCCTTTATTGGCATCCAGATCAATCTTACAACCACCAGAACGCATGATCAGGTATTTGAAAAAATAAGTCAGGTTCCTGAAATAGTTGAATGCCACCATATTAGCGGCAAGTTCTCATTATTGGTCAAATTGTATACCCGCAACAATGAACATCTGAAACAGGTCATTGTTGAAAAAATTCAATCGATCCCCGAAATCACTTTTACAGAGACCTTTATATCACTCGAAGAAGGTTTTGTTCGGCAGTTGCCTGTGGGATAATTTGCTGATGTGAGGATGTGAAAATATGAAAATGTGCTGGTGTGCTAGTGTGCTTATGAGTCAATGTGCTGAAATTCATGAGATAATTAAATAAGATTCTGTTTGAAGGGTGATTTCCTAATGCCTGTTGCCTATTGCCTATCGCCTGTTGCTTGTTGGGCTAATGGGATCATGTGCTGATATGAAAATGTGCTGATGTGAAAATGTGCTGATGCCTGCCCTGAGGTGGTTGAGCCTGTCGAAACACCGAAGGGTGAAAATGTGAAAATGGAAGAGCCTGCTTTTATAGAATCCCCAACAATTTTGATTTCAAATACCTGTTTTTCTGTTCCTAGCTTTTCTAATAAATACTATAACACAGATAATGAATATCTTCTTACTTTTTACTTCCTACTTCTTACTTCTTAATCTTTCTCGCTTCCTTCATCGGCATGTAAAACTTCTCAACCCAGATTACCCACATAAAAAACACGACTACATAAAAGAAAGGCCGAACAATATTGTCGTGGCTGAAATGCCAGTATTCAGGTTTCCATAATACAATAACAGAAAGAATGATTACCCTGAACAGGTTTACAAGGTGCATAACCACCACTGCCATTGGAATATACCATGCTTTGTGCTTCCATGGACCGGGATACAACAGAAATAAAACGATTACCTGATAAAACTGTTTTAACCCTGAGCACCCGTCAGTTATTGATACAAAACCGTTGTTTGTGAACCACATAGTTAATGGATCAGCCACTCTGATCTCAAGCCCCAGTATATGCTGATTAAACCACAATGAACTGTAAAACACCCATTCCATCAAATGTTGGTTAATAATAATAAATGGCTCCCAACTTACAAGAAAACTCACGGACGCCCTGTATATAAAATGGAATATCAACAGTATAGCAGCAAACATGGCTACATTAATGACTGGTGCCGGAATTTTTTTGTATAACACCATTAATTTCTCAAGTGTCGGATTATTCATGCTGGTTAAATAATATAAATGATGAATATTTTAAACTTCAGTTCTTTAACGTACTTATTTCTCAGAAACCTATTCTGAATCCTGCATTCATCGTGGTTTTGCTCCCCTGATATACTTTGGGCGTGTATTTATCAAGGTAATACTGTGCCTTGTGCCCGTCAGCATCAAAACCTTTGATGTCGGAAATAGTCAATCCGGCAAAAACACCCATATTGGCTGCCAATTCCCACTCTGCTGAAATAGCTGTCTGAGTGTTTTGCCAGGTGAGGTCTTTAAAGGGTATATGACCATCTGTACCACTGTTGTCATACACATAATCATTGTAATGCCGGGCCAGCGTGTACTCCAGCTTTGCAGTCAGTCCTCTGATGGGTTTGTATTGTGCTGCAAAATAGAGTTCTTTGCTGTTGTCGCGCAGATAATAGCCAAGATTATAGTTGTTGGTCGTAAAAGTAGTGGTTGAAATCTTATGAACATAGGTCAAAGGCCTCACAAGTGTATATTCAGCCGTCATTACAAGCCGGTCAAGCAAAAGGCCTGATGTACGTCCACCAACCTTTAAACTGTAATAGTTATGGATTATGCCATTTTTAATTCTGGTCAAACTCAGTTCATCGAAATAAACTGAAGCAAACAGATGCAATTTATTGATTTGCCTGCTGCTGATGCTTGCAAACATCTGTGCATTTTGTCCTGTTTCGCCAAATGTATTGGTATTGTTGAGAGTATGGTCAACCGATTTGTAGAAGAATAGTGGAATCAGATATGCGGGATGAACACCGATATCGCTGTAAATAACCGAGTTCCCGAAAGATATGTTCAGCCTTTTAACGGGTGTGACGGTGATGAGATTTGCAGCTATAAATTTGTTGTGAAACACCGGACGATACACATAATCATCATAATACGAGCGGCTGCTGTCAACTACATTCGAAACCAGCCACCCGTGAATATAGTTAAGTTCTATCCATTTTGCGGGTTTTAATTTAAAGCTGATATGGGCAAATGAGGGTGTACGGCCTGATAAAATATTGGATCCATGGTAATTATCGCCCCAGACTACATGGTCCTTAATGAGCCCAAGACTTCCCCAATTCCATGAATAAACCACACCTCCGCGCATTTCGCTGTAATCAACCCCTGCAATGCCAAAGTTTTTAACCGGGGCTCCCGGCCTCGTAGAAAAATAAAGCGGTGACGTCAGCAAACTGCTTTCATGGTTATCCCGCAGGTTTGCATATACGCCGAGGCTATTCCCGATATATGCGTATGCTTCTGCACCAATCCAGCGATGATAAAAAGATGTGTCAGTATTGCCGAAACTGTTGATTCCGGCTACAGGCCTTACAACTGCCCTCAATAAGGTATCACGGTAATATGCTGCAAATGCAGGAAGCGAAAGTCCGGATTCAGTGCCGGTTTTTTTATCAGCTTTGCCAAATACCTGAATTGCTTCCGAATTATTCTCTATAAAATATGCTGTCAGATAAAAGTTTAGGTCCTTTCTCATCCTTTCGCTCATGGCAGATTCTGATTTTCCGGCTTCGGATAATTTTGAGGCAATAAATTCACGTGCGTAGGGTTTTACGGTAGAGTTCAGTGTGATATAATGTTGATTTGCCAACTCATCAAGAAAATCGTAAATGGCTGTATTTGAAATATGTTCATAGGCTACCTGAGCACTAAGCCCCAGCGTTAGCAACAGAGATGCGATAATTATACTGATTTTTTTCATTTCCGGAAGATAAACAATGAATTATTGCAGGATGTAAATGCTTTGGAGTAGTTTCGGAATCCGCATGTTTTGCAGAATGCTGCAAATTTAACAAGTATATCGGGGTTTTTGTTCTTGTGAACAATTAATTCGATCGTGCCTTTTTAATTAAGATATTGTAAAGCGCTTTCCAGAAATAAACAAAATCCGTAATAAAAGGATGTTTTTGATATGCAAGCAGATACCTGCGTTCCGATTCTTGAATCTCTTCAAGGGTCTTAGGTAAATCTACGTAAAATGGTGGAACAAGTCCTGGTTTAAATTTGAGTCTGAAATCCCGCATTTCGGGAGTGTACAGGCCAAAATAGTGCTTACTCAATGGTCTTACACCAACAATTTTCAAATCACCACGCATCAGATTGATCAACATCGGCAATTCATCAATCCAGGTCTTACGCATAAATTTACCGACTGTGGTTACCCTGAAATCATCCTTAAACTTTCCACCTTCCTGTAAACTACTGGTTTCAAACACATATTGCTGAAGGTATTCTGAATATGCATGCATGGTCCGCATCTTAAATACGCCAATAATTTTACCATTCTTTCCAAAACGCTTCAACCTGATCAATGGCCCATAGGTTGGTTCATAATCATAATAGGGCTCTCTTATTTTCCGGGCTACAAAATAAAGCAGGTTGCCAATAAATTCCTCCTTAACTATTTCATAACCACACGAATAAAGCCGTCCCAACGTTTCTGCCCGTGACAAGACCCGGTTGTTGCCTTTGGTAATAAAAAAATAGAGAGGTCTGGTAAAGTTTAACTTTGGGAAAACACGTTTAAAAATAAAATCAAACACATAATAAATGTAGTTGAGTATCGGTGGGAACTTCTTAAGTATCCTTTGTTTACGCAACACATAGGTTTCACCACAACCAATTAAAATCCCGCCAACGGGTATTTTGGTATTCACGGCTTCAAAAAACTTGTTAATATACTGTATATCATTAATTCTCCTTAAATTAATCACATTCGTATAAAAACCATCTGGCTGATTCAGAATATTAAAACGGGTTGTAGTTGAAACAACCAGTGTGGCATTGGCTTCGATTTTTACAGTTGAGCGTATGAATCTGTACACATCCTCACCTGCTTCTTCAACAATTGGTTTTCGCAGAGACTCAAGCCTGACGGGGTCCGCAATAATCTCAATATCAGGCAATAATTCTCCTCTATCCTTATGTAAAGTCAGAGGTTCTTCACTTTCAAACAGAAACCCCTTGTTGCGGATGGAAATATGATAAGCATTAAATGTTGCAAAAAATAACTCTGCAATTGTTGTTAAGAAAACTGTTCCAAAGAGCACAGCCCTCGAAAAGGTGTACATTTTAAAGAACATCAGCGCTATGGTCACGATCCCCAAAATTGTAAAGTTGCAGATAATCACCGGTACAAGTGACTTGTATTTGGTGTAACGACCCTTGAAGTTAAATTTATCAAAAATCAAAGAAACAACAATCCACAAAATTGCGAAAAAGAAAAATGGCTGGAGATGTGTTGGCAGAACCTTTGACAGCGTTTGAGGCAACCACCAGGCAATAAAAATAAAGGTGGTACACAGCGCTAAAAGATCAATTGTTATAACAGTAGCTTTTTGTTTCATGTAAAGGCTTAACAGTATAAATACGGTGGCAAATTTACGGACTTTTATGAAGAATCATCTTTTTTGATCAAATTTGACTTTCCATTGAAAACATTTCGAATCCTTTTATACAGGTACAACAAGTTGTAGGCAGTTTCAGCCAATGC
>CAZKCK010000083.1:0-2672 GCA_964550695.1 uncultured Bacteroidales bacterium
AAATATGGAGTTAGTGGGGTGGATACTTTGTTCTTTGCTATTTGTTCTTTGCTATTTGTTCTTTGTTCTTTATTCTTTGCTATTTGTTCTTTGCTATTTGTTTTTTGCTATTTGTTCTTTGCTATTTGTTCTTTGCTATTTGTTCTTTGCTTTTTGTTCTTTGCTATTTGTTCTTTGCTATTTGTTCTTTGTTCTTTGTTCTTTGCCTTCCTGTGGTTTATTCAGTAACAAAAGTGCCAATAGAATAGGTCCTGGCTTTACCGCTGATGTGCACCCTGGAGCCGGCATCCGTGCAATACAGCGTGCCAACGCGTTCTGACAACTGCATGGCGGTCATGGTTTTTTTGCCGAGCTGTTCGCTCCAATAAGGGATTAAGGTGCAATGGGCCGAACCTGTAACGGGATCTTCAAAATTGGTAGATTGTGGCGTAAAAAAGCGGGATACAAAATCGCAGGTATCTCCCGGAGCAGTAAAAATCACCCCGCCTGTGCCCAGATTTACCTGGTCAAATACCGGCCGGTTGATGCTGATATTCCTGATGGCCTGTTCCGAATCATAAACCAGCATATAATCCCTGGCCTTGTAAACCGCAGTAGGCAGTATATTGAGTGCCTGACCAATGGCTGCCGGCAGTTCAGCCGGTATGGGTTTACGAGAGGGGAAATCAAGCGTGTACAGATCGTGGTCGGTGTAAACCGTTAAATCGCCGCTCAGGGTTTCAAAAACAATGGAATCAGCGGGGTGATGCAGAATGGTTTTGAGTACATGGGCGGTGGCAAGGGTGGCATGGCCGCATAAATCCATTTCAAGGTCGGGCGTGAACCACCGCAGATGGAATTTAGTTCCTTTGCTGATGAAGAAGGCTGTTTCGGCTACCGCATTTTCGCGGGCTATTTTTAACAGCACTTCATCGGGTAACCATGCTGTAAGCGGAACCACGCAGGCCGGATTCCCGCCAAAAATATGATCGGTAAATGCATCGATCTGATAAATATCCGTTTTCATTATTTCTTTACAGGATGGTATTTGAGCTGCAATCCCTGCAGGAAATTGCGCATAATCTGATCATTGCATGCCTTGTACTGTATATGCCCGGGATGACGGAAAAAAGCACTCAGTTCATGTTTGCTGATCAGCATTTCAACTCCGGCAAGGATTTCAAGGATATCCACATCGATGAGGTTCAGGGCTATCTTGAGTTTACGCAGAATGATGTTGTTGTTCAGTACTTCTTCAGGCGGAGGCTGCGGCCCTTCTTTCTTTCCGCGTTTATCAACAATGAACCCATTCAGGAAAATGGCGAGTTGTTTATCGGTGAGCGGCTTGAATTCAGGATCTTCTTCTTTTTTCAGCCAGTCGCTGATTTGTGCACGTGTTACCATCAGGCCGGCCTTTGTAAACAGGTCGATCATTTTGGTATCATTAAATTCGAAGGTGAAACGGAGGCGGCGGAGAATGTCGTTATTGGTCATAATATGGATTGGTTCGGGGTTATCAAAGGCGTTTATTTGTTATTTATGTTTTCAGTTTTGGTCATGCTTTTCATGAGCCAGTTATGGAACAGTTGGTCTGCTTCAACCGACCAGGTATCGGTTGGATTGTGCGGGTCAAATCCATCGTGTGGTGTATTGAGGCCAAGGGATTGGTCACGGGTCCATTCAAACACCAGCCGTTCGGGCAGGTATTCAGGATGCCCGAGATGCCCGAGCAGGATTCCGTCGGTTGATTCGAACAGAAAGGTGCCTGATTCACTCCCTGAGGCCAGCCTGTGGATGATGCCTTGCTGCTCACTCCTCAACATCCCGTCTTCAGCAAGCGAAGCATAACGGCTCTGCGGGCAATAAAACCTGTGTGGGATTCCGTGCATCACCGTTGAACCGGGATGTAAATTGACTGCTTCATGCACACCAAAAATTTTATGTTCAACCAATTCTGTGCCTATACCCAAAATGTTTCCGATGGCTATTCCTCCCCAGCAAATCCCGAACAAGGGCGTTGCAGTGCCGGTACAGAACCTGACCAGCGTTTCAATTTCTGACCAGTAGTTTATGTGGCTGTTGGGGAGTTTTTCAACCGGTGCGCCTGTCAGGAGCAGAACATCGGGCTTATTCAGGTTCAGCGTATCCTGAGGTGTGTAAAATCTGGCGAGATGTGCGGCATCGCTGCTGCGGTATACGTGTTTGGTTGCGCGGATGAACAAGGGTTCAACCAACAATGAGGAACGCCCCAACCTGTTCAGCAACAGGAATTCATATTTTTCAGCTTCGGGCATGATGTTAAACAGACCGGCTTTTACAGGCTTCAGTTCAGCTAGGTCGCCGGTTTTCAGGATGCAGGTGATTCCTGCACCGCGCAAACGGGAAGTATGTGGGTAATCAACCGGGAGCAGCAGCGGCATATCGAATCAATTGGAGGCTGCAAATTACAGAAAAGAGTTGAAGAATGCGTTCATTTATTCATCATGAAGCCATTTTTCGGCATCTGCAACTGTTTTGAACATTTTAACGTGCAATCCCCTGTTTACGGCCACCGTTTCCCAAAATGCAGCATCATAAGCCTGTTCTGGTTTGCAGGCAATGGCAATACGGGCAATTTTGGGGGCAATTTCAGATATGAAGCGGGCTGATTCAAAAATATCCATGGTTCCCAAAGCATACTCAAGTTCGGTTTC
>CAZKCK010000083.1:2772-16218 GCA_964550695.1 uncultured Bacteroidales bacterium
TGGGGTTCACTTTTGAGTTCGGCTGCCTGCCCTGCTATCCAGATGCGGTAGGGGATCAGATCGTTGCTCTGGTTCATTACAACCACTGCAATGCTTCCATCGGTATTTTTAAAGGCGGTGGTAAGCAGTTGTCCGCGGCTGGCCGAGGCCACAATGCGTTTGGCTCCCGGGCGTATAAATTTTGAGAAATGCCCGATATAATAATAGGAGCTGAGATAGGAAATTTCACCGGTTTTGGTATCGGCATGTACCGGGGCAAAACAGAAGTTACCCACATGGTTGGGCCCTCCCTTTTCATCCAGCAGGATGTTCCAGTCAGTCCAGGCCACGGTGCCGTTGTTGAAATCGTTGATCATTGAGCGTCCGTACATTTCACCAAACCTCCATTCATTAATTTTCGCCATGTCGAAACTTTCGGCACAGCCTTCGGTAAAAATGAGATTGGTATGTGGATACGATTCATAAACCCGGCGAACATTGTCGAATATCTTGCCACCACCGGTCCAGTCTTCATACCAGTGGAATCCGATTCCCCATACATATTTTGCCGCTTCGGGGTCGTTGAGTACTGTGCTTGCCCGTTGGTATATCAGGTCGCGGTTATGATCCCAGGCAATGAGTTTTTTGCTGCTTAAACCAGATTTCAGCAGGGTAGGGCCCAGGAAATTTTTGATAAAATCGCGTTCTTCTTCTCCGGTAAATATGCATGATTCCCATTTTTGGGTGGCCATGGGTTCATTCTGAACACTAATTCCCCACACAGGAATTCCTTCGGCTTCGTAAGCATTGATAAATTTTACAAAATAATTGGCCCAGCTTTGGTAAAATGCGGGCAGCAGTTTGCCGCCCTTCAGCATATTGTTGTTGTCTTTCATCCATGCCGGAGGACTCCATGGGCTTGCATAGAGCGTAAGTTTTCCTCCTGCGGCAGCTATCGCCTGTTGAATAAAAGGAATCCTGTACGCTTTGTCGTGCGACACACTGAATGATTTTAACTCAGCGTCATTGTCATTCACATACGTGTAGCTCGCACTTGAAAAATCACAACTGTGGATATTGGTTCTTGCAAGTGTATAGCCGATTCCCTTTTGCTGGTCAAAGAATTTCTGCAGAAGTTCCTGTTGTTTTTCAGTGGGCAATTTGGCAAAAGTCTCTGCAGAAGCATCCGTGATGGCACCACCAATGCCCAGAAAGGTCTGGAAAGTCATGGCCGGGTCAACAAACACGCAGGGCTGGGTTTCGAGGGGCTGGCCGAAATCTGACAGTGCAACTTCTCCGGAGAAGGCCAAACGTTGATCGGTATTTTCGGCAGTGGTATAAACCAACACCTTTTTGCCTTTCGGTGGTATTACTTCCGGGTCGTTTCCGGCCATGGTTAAATTGGTAAAAAGTATCAGACAGATGACAGATAAAAACAGTCTGTTCATAATGTGATTTTATTGGTAGTTATTGTTATTACTTAATGAATACTGCTTTGGCTTATGGATGTTTATGGCTGGAAAACGCGCACGTAATCAACCTGCATGGTTTGAGGGAAAACAGTTGTGGCATCGGGATTTCCGGGCCAGTTTCCGCCAACGGCCACATTAAAAATGAAGAATTGCGGCAGATTGAATGATTCAAATTTTACAAGCGGAGGGGCCACTTCATAAAATTTATGATAGTCCACATACCATTCTATCAGGTTTTCCTGCCACAGGATGGTGAACACATGAAACTGATCATTGTATCCCTGGCCACCCGTCAGGGCATAAGAGCCTCCCTTGTACTGATGACCGCCATCGTTGTAGTGTGCTGTTCCGTAAACCTTCGAAACATCATGCCCGAGATATTCCATGATATCAATTTCACCACAGGTTGGCCAGCCCACCTGACCAATATTGCCTCCGAGCATCCATAAGGCCGGCCATATACCCTGCCCAAAGGGCATTTTGGCGCGGATGTCGATGCGCCCATAGGTAAACTCTTTTTTTCCGGCCGTCTTCATTCTGGCCGAATTGTACCCGGCATAGGTTTTTGTGGCCACAATGTTTAATTTGCCATTGTACACAAAGGCATTGATAGGTGAATTGGTATACACTTCCAGTTCATTGTTGCCCCAGCCGCCACCGCCTGTTTCAAAAGTCCACCATTCCTGGTTAACTGCATTTCCATCAAATTCATCGGCCCACACCAGCTGCATTCCGGGGTAACTGTTGGGGGTAATGGGTCCGTCGGCTGCAATTTCGGGTGTAAAGCTATCATCATTCGTAATGGTGACTTTCGTTTGATTGTTGCCCAGGTTGGCATTTGTAACTTCTTCGGCATTTACCAGAAAATAATCATTGAACTCCATCACATCATCACTTACAAGCTGCACTTCAAGGTATTTTATTTTTTCGCCCGGTGCAAAGGTCATCACCGAACCTGAAACGGCGGTATAATCATCGCCGGCTTTGGCAGTACCATCGGCAGTTGACCATTTAATCGTTACGGGTACTTCGAGGGCATCTGACAGCGTTACTGTTATTTTTGCTTTGGTAACGGTAGTATTCCCCTCTGTTACTTTTATGTTTGATGCAATATTGAGTTCAGGGGCAAAAGCATCATCATTGGTGATGGTGACTGTTGTACGGTTTTTAAGCAGGTTGGCATTTTTGGCATTGCTTGCTGAAACATAGAAGGTTTTGTTGTCTTCAAATAAAAGATCATTGATGATTCTGACTGCTATGCTCCGGGAAGTTTCACCCGGCTGAAATACCAGCACAGTATCCGTAACGGCAATGTAATCTTCACCGGCTTTGGCAGTACCATCCTGTGTTTTCAATAGCAGGCTGACCTGTTTATCGGATACACTGCTGAGGGTGACTGCGATGACTGCTTTAAGCTGTTGAGAGTTTCCTTCCGGAGTGGTAAGGGTTTCTGTAAGACTGATGTTCGGAAGTTCAGACTCGGATTTGCTGCACGAACCAAAGGCAAAAGCCTGTGCAATCAGAATAATTGATATGAAGTAGTTGGTTTTCATCTTGTGTGTGTTTTATTTGCAAATTGTAGATGGGTGGCTATGTTGGATTGATTATACTTGTTATGAGTTTACCATACAAAGGTAGCAACAGTTCCGGAACTTAATGATGTAGCAGCTTTTTTACCATTGAAACCGATATTGAAAGTTTTGATTGCATTGCTTTTATTCAGAACAATCAGCACTTTTTTGCCTTCAGGCGTGCGGTATGCCACATTCGGAAGGTCGGCAATCAGGTCAGAAGCTATCCGTACGGATCCTGCAGGCACAAACTTTGAAGCGTGGGCCACAATGTAATATGATACATTCCGGGTGATACCGGAACCGATGGTGAGGGCGCCTTCGCACTGGGTACAACCTCCGTCAGTATGAGGCCTGTACAGTGGATCTGAGGCCAGATTCCATTCAATTACGTTTTTACTCCAGTTTCTTGGAGCTCCAATGATAAGGTTTTCAATATGCCATTGCATGTCAGAAGCAAAGTTGGATGGACCGCCTACCCATTGTTCAGTAAAATACAGGTTTTTTGCCGGGTAGGCGTTGTGGACCTGCGATAAGGCCGAAATGTTACCCGCATACAAATGAAAAGCCGAGCCATCAATGTATTGCGCTGCTTCCGGATCGCTTAAAATATCAGTTGCATATTCAGGATGGTCACAGTTATGATCATAGAGAATAATTTTGGTGGTGATGCCGGCAGCCTGAAATGCAGGGCCCAGATTGTTTTTTATAAAATCGCGCTGCTCAGACGAAAGCATCAGCAAACTGGGATTATTGGCCGGATTCAGGGGCTCATTCTGTATGGTTACCGCATCTATCGGAATTCCTTCAGTTTTCATTTCGGTGATATAGCGTACAAAATACTTTGCATAAACATCGTAGTAAGCAGGCATCAGACTGCCCCCGACCGAATTTTTGTTTGTTTTCATCCATACCGGTGGTGACCAGGGCGAAGCAAGAATTTTAATCTTCGGGTTTATGGCAATAATTTGTTTCAAAATAGGTATCAGATCAGCTTTCTCCGGTTCAAGGCTGAAATGCGCAAGGTTCATATCTGTTTGCCCGGAAGGAATATCATCATATGAAAATACCGAAGCACTCAGATCGGAAGCACCTAAGCTGATGCGGATATAGCTGATGGCTATTGCGTTTTTATCACTTGAGAAAAGTTCTTTCAGCAAGGCATTGCGTTCAGCCACAGGTAATTTGTTGATCACAAAAGCACTTCCACCGGTCATAGCAAAGCCAAACCCATCCATTTGCTGATATGTTATGGCAGTATCAATATTGATTGTCGGGAACTGATTGCTGACAGTTTTAAACATCAGACTTACATTCTGTTGCCTGAGCAAGACTGATTTGTCGGGTTTGGTAATCCAGTATGACACGTCAGTTTTAAGTGTGGTTGTGGTATCAGAAGGATCAACCGGGTCAGCAGGACCATCTTCACTTTTACAATGGATGGATGCAGTAATTCCGAGGCAAAGCATCATTATCACTATATAACCTTTTAGATTTGAATGAAACATCATTGTGTGTGACTTAAATGTGTAGATGTTTTAAACTGTAAAATTACTTCACTTTGCATTAAAAAGTTACCTGATAATGAGCTTGCCTCTGAAAATACCTTGAAACGACTGCACTTCAACAATGTAAAGGCCTTTTGGTAAATCGTTTACCAAAAGGTCAACAACTTTGTCTTGTCCTTTAAGTTCAATTGATTTTAGGATGGAGCCGCTGTAATTAAGAATATTGATTTTTTTATCTCCAAGTGCCCTGTCAGGAAGAAATACGGAAACCATGTGACTCGCCGGGTTGGGAGAAAGCCGTAAAAATGATCCTGTATCATCAGCAATACCAGTACCTGATTCATAAAACCGGTACCAGTTGATGTTGAACTCAGGTTGTAGGATTTTGACTTTTAAGGTGCATATTCCCTCATCAAGTATAATTGGTGTACCGACGGTTTTCCAGGTTTGCCAGCCACCGGTAACAGGGATATTGGCAAAAGCATTGTTTATAACGGTTCCGGATGCATTTAGCTGCTGTATCTCCAGTCGCCCGGCTGTACCTGCCGAAGCAATACGGATTTCGAGGTAGTAAGCGGAGGTTTTTAAGACCCTCACATCGTATTCAAGATAATCACCGGCATTGGTATAACCCATATCCTGTCCGGCACCGGCATCTGTGCAGTTTTCGGGTACCAGTCCCTGATTCTTGCTGAAAGCTTCTGCCTCAATTTTGCCGGGAATCGCTGCATAAACCGCAAGGTTATTCTTTACCTGAAGGTTGCTGAAGTTCTGTAAAGCCGTTCCATCGGTAGCTTTTACTTCACCATCGGAATAACTCAGTCTGATATCATCAATATCAAAGAGTTGCTGGTTTAGCCTGATTATTATTTGTGCAGGATTTGCATTGTTTACTTCCAGCCCCGAAATAGTTGTGGCATTTCCGTTCACGTTACAACTGAATCCCTGAGCAGTAACTGTGCTATCAATCAGTATTTTGTTGCAGGAAAGGTAAATGTCTTCTGTTTTTTTATACGTAGCAGCTGAAACCGCAATCAAATGTACATCAACGGTTTTTTTACTCAGTTCAAAATCCAATAGTCCGAAATTTGCCCCGCCTTTTTCAAACTGCAGCTTTAATTTTTGCTGGCCTTTGTAAAGAATTATATCATTTATGGCATGATTTGCCCAGGTCTGAGAACCACCCGTACCTGCAAGGGTGGTTGTTGCGGTAATGTCGCCTTCGTTGGCCTGAAGCTTTATTTTACATCCGGCACCGGAATATGCATACCTGAAATAAACGTTGTAGGCAGCCGTTGAATCCACAGTACCCGTATATTGCAGCCATTCATTATCGGCTGTCCATCCAACATTGTACCCGTTTGAACCCGGGTATGAATCAGTTGAAGATTCAATATCCACACCATCGTTCCTGTAATTCCAGCCTGTATTCCAGGGTGTATACGTTCCGCTGCTTACCTGATAAGTGGCGATATCAGTATCTGAATAGGCCAGGCCGTGTCGCCCGAGGTCATAATCAGCAGCAGGGATGGTTCCGGGTATTTTATGATTATGATAAGGAATTGTGGAAGTATCGTTAATTTGCCGGAACATGGCATCAATCACATCTTTTCTGTAAATACAATGCTGAATTTTGGCATTATCGGCCATCTGAAGCAACGTATAGTTGGCAAGTGTAGCATTTGGAGGGGTACCTCCGTTATTCCAGTAATCGAGTAGCAACTGGTAATTGTCAGTTTTGGTGATAGTTAAGGGATTCACGACTGAGCCGATTTTTTTCATGGGCCACCATGCCCAGCCGATTCCGTTTTTTTCGACCAAACTGATGGCATCGGTAAACCATGGGTTTGAATTTTCGCCTGATTCGCCGAGCCAGATAGGTATATTGTAATGATTTCGTGTATTCAGTATCCCCTGAATTGATCCCTGATCGTTATACGACCAGTATTTATGAAAACTAACAACCATGTTGTTATCCCAGGCCGGAAAGATTCCGTTGTAATTATTGCCCCAGCAATTGCCTTCAATAATAATGATATGTTTTTGATCGACCTCACGGATGGCATTGGTAATTTGCACAAGCAACTGCCTCAGTGGTGCATTGGAAGTTTCGGAACATCCGTTTTCATTGCCGCCGGTGGTAAAACTCCAGTTTGGTTCATTAATCAGGTCATAGCCACCAACCCATGGCTCATTGGCATACCTTTCGGCCAGTTTCCGCCATAAGGCAATTGTTTTCTGTTTGTTGGCTTCACTCTCCCAAAGTGATAGTTTTGCAGGGTTGTAATCACTGATGGCTTTATCTTTTCCCTGACCTCCAGGTGCTGCATGCAAATCGAGTATCACATACATTTGATTGGCTTTACACCACGAAATAAGGCTGTCAGTCATTGTAAAACCTTTGTTAATCCATGTATTCTGGCCGGTAACCGGTTCTTCTTCAATGGGTAAGGTAAATAAATTGTAATGCATGGGCAACCTGACCGAATTGAATCCCCAGGCTGCCAGTGAATCAATGTCTTTGCGTGTACAATGGTTGGCATGCCATGCATTGTAAAATGCTTCGGTGTTGGCAGTGCCAATCAGGGCCTGTATTTTTGATTTGATGTCCCATTGGGCAACTGCAAATCCGCTCATTTCCATCATATAAGGTTCCTGCAACATCCAGCCACCCAGACCCATTCCTCTTAAAATTATTTCGTTCCCGTTTTCATCCACAATTTTTTTTCCACTGGCTTTTAATCCCTGGGCAGAAGTGTTGAATTGAAACAGGAAAAGCGTGAAAAGCAGAAAAATTTTAAGCGTTAGGTGTTGATTCATATAGATTTTGAAAATTTCGGAGTTCGCAGTAATATTCTTTTTTGCTTTTAAATTGAAATGAGGGTATAAGATCATCAAGGTCTGACGCTCAGTCTGTAAAACCTTACATAGTCGACCTGCATCGATGCCGGAAAGGCTTTTTCATCAACTCCTTTTACTGCTCCCCAGTTTCCACCTACAGCAACATTTAATATCAGATGGAAACGCTGATCAAAGGGCCAGGCTTTGTATCCGGAATTTTCATTTTTATTGGTAAAAATCAATTCATTATCAATAAATCCAAGTATTTCATCGGGCGTCCAGTCAACGCGGTATATATGAAAGCCGGTGGTTGAATTTTCAATTTTCTTTACGGCCGTTTTCTGATTATTCAGCCAGTGATAGTAGGCTTCACAATGGGTGCTGAAATGAATTACATCCTGATCATACCCTACATGTTCCATAATATCTATTTCACCAGATTTGGGCCAGTCGCCATATTTCCAGTCAGTTGGCAGCATCCATATGGCCGGCCAGGTGCCAATGCCGGCAGGAATTTTTGCACGAACTTCTACACGGCCATACAATAAATCCCCCTTGTTTTTTGTAACAATCCGGGCGGATGTATAATTTCGGCCATCCATATCTTCTTTTAATGCAGTAATTGTCAAAAGGCCATCGGCTACTGAAGCGTTTTTGAGCTGGTTCGTATAATATTGCCACTCATTGTTTCCCCAACCGCTTCCACCAACATCGTAACTCCATCTGGTTGAGTCAGGAAGCCCTGTGTAATTGAATTCATCAGCAAAGAAGGGATTTGTTTCGAAATAATATTCAGAAGCCGCTATAGCACCGGAATTTTTTTGATCGCCGGAAGGATTGGCTTTTTGTGCTAATGCAAACTGAAGCGTGATTCCGGATAGGAGGAGTAACAGGAAATTTTTAATCATCATTCGTATTTTTTAAAGAAAGCCGGCCGTTTGCAAGTGAAACGGCCAGCTTAATCAACAAACCAACATCAACCAGAAGCAAGTTTAATATCCCGGATTCTGAACCAGTTTTGTATTGGACAGTTCAGCCAGCGGTATGGGAAGAATTTCGTTTTTATTGGGCGTAAAGCCTTTAGAGGCCAGCGCACTTGCAGCCTGTCCGGTACGTACAAGGTCAAAGAAACGGTGACCTTCCGTTGCCAGTTCAAGGCGACGTTCTTTATAGATGTTATCAAGTGTGGCAGGTACTGAAGGAAGGCCTACACGTGCACGGACCTGATCCAGATAATACTGGGCTTTTCCGGCGTCACCGCCACCGCGTACCAGCGCTTCAGCTTCCATCAGATAAGTGTCGGCCAGACGGATTTCAATCACATCATTGGGATAGTTTAGAACGGGATCACCTGCAAGTGTAGTCATAAACTCTTCTAATGGCGCAAATTTCTGAACGAAATATCCTGTATTCTGATAACCTCCCTGGTAAGTGGCTATACCGGCTGTCTGCATACTGTCGATATTCGCAATAGTGTATTTATAACGGGGGTCACCTTTCATTACGTTTACCAGATCAGGGGTAATGGGATTAAAACCCCAGCCGGCTTTGTAAGTAGGGCCAACATATGCACGCGGGCCGCACATCTGGGTATACACATTGCCTTCAAAATTTGGCCATGCTTCCCAGCCTGAAAGTGCCTGATTGGTATGAACTATTTCGAAAATTGATTCTTTGTTAAACTTGTTATCCGGGCGGAAAATGGTGCCAAAATCAGCTAATAGTTCATAATTGGGAGAAGTATTCACCTGTTCAAACAAATCGGCGGCTTCAAGCATTCGGCTTTCGTTGTTCTGAAAAAGAATAACTTTCCCGAGCAGTGCTTTGGCTGCAGGTCTGGTAATACGTCCGTTTTCTTCAGTTGGAACTGATTCCGGAAGGTCAGGGATGGCATTATTCAGGTCTTTTTCAATCTGGGCCCATACATCAGCCGGGTTGGCCTGAGTTACATTGAAAATATCAGCAGGTGATACCGGACCTGTAAACAACGGTACATTTTTAAACAATCGTACCAGATCAAAATAGAAGTAAGCCCGCAAGAAACTGGCTTCGGCAAAAAATCTTGCTTTTAAGGCAGCATCCATAGGCACTGCATCAAGTTTTGACAACAGTACGTTTGCCCTGTAAACTCCGGTAAAATTGCGGCTCCAGAAATCGCCCTGAATACCGATTGAAGCATCTACCGTAAAATTATTCCATGCCTGCCACGCAGGTACATCTGATGAACTAGCACCACCTGCATAGCAATCATCTGAAGCTGAATTTAATGCCCCGATTTTAGAGGCATAGGTTTTGCCACATTCGGTGCCAAGCGGATCATAAGCTGCAACCAGTCCATTGTAAGCTTCCTGCGCGTTTCTGTAATAATTTGCTTCAAGGGCGGTTCCTTTTGGTTCAACCTCAAGAAAATCTTTGGAACAGGAGTTCAGGAATATTCCCCCTGCAAGCAACCCGGAAATAAATAATATATATTTTTTCATGTTCTTATTTTTTAAAGTTGATTAAAATGTAACGCTGATTCCTGCCATATACGATTTTGCCTGTGGATATATACCACGGTCGATGCCATAACTGCCACCGCCAATTTCAGGGTCAAATCCGTTATATTCAGTTATTGTGACCAGATTATTGGCACTGATATATACCCGTAATTGCTGTAAGCCAATTTTTTTAACCACTGATTTTGCCAAAGTATAGCCGATTTGAAGTGTTTTTATCCTGAAATAGGCTCCGCTTGTAAGATGGAAAGAAGAGGGGGTGCTAAAGTTTTTATTTGGATCACCAAGAATCAGTCTGGGGTAGTCAGTTGATGTACCTGCACCAGTCCAGCGACCCAAAGCATCAGCAGTCCAGTTGGCCTCCGGAATATCGAGCCTGCGCAAACCATTGTACACATCGTTCCCGGCTACTCCCTGACCGAATACCATCAGATCGAAGCCTTTATAACTTGCTGAAGTCGAAAAACCATAGGTCCATGTTGGTGTGGGGTCTCCGATAAAGGTACGGTCGTCAGCAGAAATTTTACCATCACCGTTTAAATCAGCATACCTGAAATCGCCGGGTTTGGCATTGGGTTGAATCTTGTTGCCATTTTTGTCTTTGTGGTAGTTAACTTCAGCATTCGACTGGAAAATATCCAGAACCTGCAATCCATAGAAAGAGCCAATTGAATGGCCCACGGCATTGCGGGTCAACAAATAGTCGCTTGACTGAAAAGCGGCACCTTCATCTGTGTACGGGACAGTACCAAGATCAGTAATTTCATTTTTAAGGTATGAAACATTGCCGCTGATTTTGAAATCAACTTCGTGAATCCGTTTGCGGTAACTTAATTCAAGTTCAACACCTTTATTGGTCATGGCTGCTACATTGCCGGTAGGTGAGCCTGCAACACCCACATAACTTGGAATGATAATAGGCCTGAGCATGCCTGTGGTGTTTTTACTGTAGATATCAAAAACAAGTGAAAAATTGGTAAAAAGTGTTGCTTCAAATCCCAGGTTTATCTGGCTGGTTTGTTCCCATTTCAGATCAGGGTTTGAAGGAGCATCGGGGCTGTACCCAATTGTGTATATATCATTGCCAAAAGTGTAATTCCTGCCTCCGGCAATGGTGGATAAATACATGAAATCACCTATGTTATCGTTACCGGTAACACCATATGATCCGCGTATTTTCAGGAAATCCACAAAACGGTTTTCTTTCCAGAAATTTTCGCGCGAAACAACCCATCCAACTGAAGCTGAAGGGAATATGCCATATTTGTTATTGCTACCAAACCTTGATGATCCATCACGGCGTATGATGCCTGTAAACAGATATTTTTCATTAAAATTATAGGTTAAACGTGCGAAAAGTGAACTGACTTTATGATCTGCACTTTCCCAGCCATAGCTGGTCTGTTTATCAGGAGTGGTCGGAAATTTCATGCTGGCTTCTTCAAAGGTGTTAACCGGCAGATCCTGAACAGAAATGCCCATACCTTTTGAGTTTTCAACAAATGCACTTACACCTAACAAACCAGTGAAATTATGCAACCCGAAACTTTTGGTATACGATGCAGTATTTTCAAAATTCCATCTGAAAGATTTGTTGTTATCATTTGAGAAAGAATTTCTTATTGCAGAAGTAGAAGCATTGAGGTAATATACCGGAGTAAAACTTTCGCCACCCCAGAAGGCCAGCTTGCCACCCAGATCAGATTTGAATTTCAATCCTTTGATAGGTTCAATTTCAGCATATGCATTTCCTACGATATTATCTGACCATCCATAATTTCCCTGACGGGTCTGGATATAGGCCAGCGGATTGGTAATTTCCTGCCCGACCTCTTCTGAAATTCCATAAGGGTTGCCATCCGCATCCCTGATTACGGCTTGATCTGAATAAGGCGAACTGTTGGCAATCGTAGGATCGGTAATGACGGATTTAGTAATCGGATCAAGGTTGACAGCAGAAGCCAAAGGTCCGCCGTATTCGCTGTTGGTGTTTAGGGAGCCCTTGCTTTTTATGTGTGAATAACCAATATTATTGCCGAATTTTAGCCAACTCTTGATATTATGTGTGGAATTGAACCTCAGGTTTAACCGGTTATAATTTGAAATAGATGAGGCTACAACACCTTCCTGGTCAAAATAGCCAAATGAAGTATAGTATGTAGAAATTTCATTGCCACCGCTTATACTCAGTTCATGGTTCATTATGCCTGCACTGTTGTTAAATATTAAACTCTGCCAGTCAGTACCTTCACCAAAGGAGGATGGATTTTCAAATACCTTTGCCAGACCAGCATTTGTTGCTGCTTCGTTACGCAGGGTGGCATATTCGGTAGCATTCACAAGGTCAAGTTTTTTAGCAGGTGATTGTGTACCAAAATAGGCATTGTAATTAACGAGCAATCCGGTTTGTTGTGAATTTCCGGATTTTCCTTTTTTGGTTGTAACCAATATAACACCACTGGCAGCCCGGGCACCATAAATAGCCGCAGAAGCTGCGTCCTTCAGTACCTCAATTGATTCGATATCGCCTGCATTCAGGTAATCAATCCCTCCGTTATCAACAGGCACTCCGTCAACTACATATAATGGATCGCTGTTGTTGATTGAAGTTGTACCACGTATCCGCACAGTAGATGCAGCACCCGGCTGACCTGAACTTGATGTAACCGTAACACCTGATGTTCTGCCCTGAAGGGCATTTTCAATACGTGTAATCTGAACATTTTCAAGGTCTTTGGCTTTTACGCTGGTGATGGCTCCCGTTACAACGCTTTTCTTCTGGGTTCCGTAACCGATAACCACAACACCTTCAAGGCCTGTGGCTACATCTGCCAGAACTACTTTAACGGGGTTTCCGGCTGTTGCCTGAACCTCTTGTTTAAGCTTACCGATAAACGAAAATATCAGGGTCTCGGTTGGTTTGGATGTTGCTAAAGAGAATGCTCCATCTACATTGGTAGTGGTACCTTCT
Source organism: uncultured Bacteroidales bacterium (assembly GCA_964550695.1). Lineage (GTDB taxonomy): Bacteria > Bacteroidota > Bacteroidia > Bacteroidales > TTA-H9 > CAZKCK01. The sequence continues at coordinate 15,613 of CAZKCK010000083.1, forward strand.
GTGGTTCCTTTAATGGCGATACTAACGCCCGGCAGGGTTTCACCCTGATTATCGGTCACAGTACCACTGTAAACGTATGATTTTTGCGCCTGAAGCAGGGATGTAAGTCCAAACAGCAGGATGCAGGAAAGCAGCAACACCTTGTTGCGAATGCTGTTGCTTCGTGGATAATTGGTAAGGGTTTGTTTCATAATAATTATATGGTTAAAATGATGTTTGATTGATGAGCCCGTAGAACTGTACACCTGTTTAAAAACCGAATGTATAATTAAGTTGGTGTAAATAATACACGAAGGTAATATAAATTAGTTGGTTTCTGCAAGAGGTATGGTCAAATTAATTTTTTGAATCAGCGTGTTAAATTATTTAATTATTTGATATTGATATATTTAAAATTTATTTAGATTTAGAATAAATTACCGATTTTTAAATGTGCCACAATTTTTTACAAATGGTTACTTAGTGTAGATATGACACTTTAGAAATTTTGTCAACGCAAGGAACAAAGTTCAGATTAATTGGATAATGAATTTTTTTGTTTGTTTATCCGTTTTAATAAAAAAGACATAATTGCCTGTAAACTGCGAAAACGTTTTCACAGGCATT
>CAZKCK010000084.1:0-16167 GCA_964550695.1 uncultured Bacteroidales bacterium
TTCCGTAAAGCAGTTATCTAACCATTTTAAAGGCTTTTTCAACAACTTCTGACAGACGGTCATTGATGTCATCCTGTTTTCCGAGGGCATCAACTTTAATAAATTTATTCAGATTCTTATAGTACTGTTTTACCAATGAGGTCTTGGTTTCATATTCTTCAAGCCGCTTTACAATCAACTCAGGATCTTTGTCATATGAACGCCCCTTTGGTGTTTTTGCCCTGCTGGCCAGCCTTTTAAAACACTCCAGTGTAGGCACTTTGAGTTCAATGGTAAGCGTGACACCGGAATTTATTTTTTTCAGCAGTCCATCCAGAATGTATGCCTGAACAATGGTACGCGGGAATCCCTTAAAAATAAATCCTTTGGCTTCAGGATGCAGGATAATTTCGCGCTCAATCAGTCGGATTGCAATTTCATCGGGAACAATTTCTCCTTTTTCCATATATGGAACAACCTTTTCACCTAATTCAGTACCATCTTTAATTTCACGCCGCAAAAGTGAGCCGGTCGAAATATAAACAAGGTTATGTTTATCAGCCAGTATTTTACCCTGCGTTCCTTTTCCTGAACCCGGGGCTCCAAGCAACACAATGTTAAGCCATTCTTTGGTCAGGGTTTGATCAATCGACAGGCAGAGCCGTTCAAAAATTTCATCAACTGTGCCCATACCATCAATCGGATAATACTTGCCCTTTTCATGATAAAAATCAATTACGGGCATTGTTTTATCTTCGTATTCCTGCATGCGGTATTCAATTACTTTCAGATTGTCGTCGCTGCGACCCGAGGTTTTTCCTCTTTCGAGCATACGGTGAATCAGCTCATCGCGTGGAACTTCAAGACTAAGCATACATGAAAGATGCGAATTCATCCTGAGGAGCAAACCTTCGAGAATATAGGCCTGTACATAAGTCCTTGGAAAACCGTCAAATAATATACCCTTTGCTTCGGTATCAGTATTGATGCGCTTTTCAATAATCTGAACAATCACATCATCAGGAACCAGTCCTCCGCGTTCGATAATTTCCTTTGCTTCGAGACCCAGATCAGTTCCTTCGGCAATTTCCTGCCGGAGCAGATCCCCGGTTGCAATGTATGTAAGATTATACTTTTCGATGAGAAGCTTTGACTGCGTACCCTTACCTGCACCGGGAGGGCCAAAAAGTGCAACATTTAACATATGCGAATATTTTATTATTTAATAATTGAATATATGTCCGGCAAATTTCTGCCATATCCATCATAATCGAGCCCATACCCCACAATGAAATCATTTGGGATCTCAATTCCCACATAATCAATCGGGAACTTTTTCCGAAAAGCATCAGGCTTGAATAAAAATGCTGCGATTTTAACATCAGCCGCTCCCATTCCCCTGAGTTTGAGCATCATATTATCCATGGTTATTCCTGTATCGATAATATCTTCCACAATTACGATGGTGCGCCCTTTTACTTCTTCATCAAGCCCGATAAGTTCTCTGACATGGGTTGTACTGAATGTGCCGGAATACGACGAAAGTTTAACAAACGAAACGCTGCAGTCAATTTCTACCATTCTTATCAGATCAGCAGCAAAAATAAATGCACCATTCAGCACCACCAAAAAAAGCGGATTCTTGTCTTTCAGATCCTTATTGATTTCGTTTGCCACTTTGCTCACAGCAGTTTGTATAACTGCGGCCTCAATTGATAGCCCGAAATCCTTGTCTTTTACACGTATAGTCTTCATAATTTGAGAAGTTTATCTGAACCAACACAACCAATAAGCAATTCTTGCTTAATTTTGTACAAACCTAATAAAATATTTGTAAATATTTCTGTAAATATTTAAACAAATGAATATCAACAATAAAACCCAATTTATAGATGAACCCGAAAGTTAGTATCATTATGGGAAGCACTTCTGATTATCCGGTGATGGAAGATGCAGCCCGATTTCTGAACGACATGAAAATTCCATTCGAAATCAATGCTTTATCAGCGCACAGGACACCGGAAATGGTTGAAAAATTTGCAACGGGAGCAGCTGAAAGGGGCATTCAGGTGATTATTGCCGCCGCCGGTATGGCTGCGCATTTACCGGGTGTAATTGCTGCCATGACAACATTACCAGTGATTGGCGTACCTATGAAAGCTTCACTTGAAGGGATAGATGCGGTGCTGTCCATCATACAGATGCCCCCCGGAATTCCGGTGGCTACTGTGGGAATTAATGCCGCACGCAATGCAGCCATTCTTGCGGTTCAGATTCTTGCTTTAAACGATGAACGATTACAGAAAGATCTGCTCGGATTTAAAAAAGAACTGAAAGAAAAAGTAATCAAGGCCAATGAAGAACTGGCGAAAGTTAAATTTAATTTTAAAACCAATTAACTAATAAAAAAATGGCGGACAATGTCCGCCATTTTTTTTATAATTAGTCTGGATTATTGAACATCCCACCACATGCGGGTAGCAAAATCATCTAAGCCAAACTGATCAACTGCAGATTTGTAATTGGTTCCATTCACGGTCTGTTCTTCCTGAGGATAAGTTAATCTACGTGGAATGGCATCACCCTGAAGCGGAACAAATTTAATTTGCTCACCTGCCGAATTCACCCATGTTACTTCGCCCGGGAATACAAGTGTTTTAGGATAACCTGTTCTTCTGTATTCTGACCATGCTTCATAGCCCAATGTATAAAGGGCAATGTACTTCTGGGTAAGAACAGTTTCCATATTTGCAGCAGGGATTGCAGCCACATAAGCATCAATATCAGCCTGAGCCACACCCCAGTATTCCAATGAAGCAGTAACACCAGCAATGTAATTGGTCTGATTCCAGCCATTGAGTTCAGAAAGAATGAATGCAACTTCTGAATAGTTCATCATGATACAGCCAAAATCAGGTGCAAGAATTGCAGCACCGGGCCAACTTGAACCCTGAGCACCAATAAGCTTTGTAACGCCGTCTTCCATGCCATAGGGCATTCCCTGAATTCCTTCGCCCAATATCGTTCCGTTCTGAACGGGATCAGCAAAAATGGGGAGCCTTGGGTCGGCAATACCGGCGAAAGGATTGACTTTTGCAGCTCCACCAACTGGAGTACCTTTCAGCAAATCAACAAACTGACCAGTTACAGCAAAGTCAGTACGGGCTGAAATATAGTAAGCTGTGTACATAGGAGCTGTATTGGGAGGTGCCGATAAATATTTAAATACGGCATTGTCGGCATTGCTTTCAAAAACACCGCCGGCAATAGCTTCATTGGCATATTTTACAGCATTAACATTATCAATTTTCAACAAACGCATAGCCATACGCAGTTTAATTGAATTGGCAAACTTTTTCCATTTGGTCATGTCGCCACCGTAAATAATGTCACCCTGTGACCATCCGGCACCGCCATCAATCTGCGCAGCAGCTTCGGTAAGTTCCTGGATAATAGCTGGATAAATCTCAGACTGTTTGTCATATTTTGGCAGATAGAATGCACTTCCTTCTCCGGCTTTTAAAGCATCAAAATAAGGAATATCACCATAAAGGTCGGTAAGGTGCTGGAATGTCCAGGCCCTGAGAATTCTGGCTGAAGCAATCTGATTGGCATTGCTTCCGTAAGCAGCCATTAATGGCTTTGATGCTTCATCCGTATTCAGCCTGATGATTTCATTCAGGTCGGCCATAACTGTGTACAGTGTCCTCCAATAGGTATTGTTAATATTCTGACGGATGTTATAACGATCTTCGTCAGTATAGTTATTCTGTGCCCAGTATTGTGACCAGAGCATACTCTGGCGACCACCCCACCATTCATCAAACATATTGTCATTCAGCTGTTTCTGCACATTCGTCAGAAAAGCATAGGTAGGAACATCAGAGGCCTTATTGGGGTCTTTGTTAATTGTATCATAGTCCTTTGTACACCCAATCATAAGGAATATAAAAAGGCTCAGGAGAACCGAAATTTTATATGCTGATTTCATATTTGTAAATTTTTAAGTTAAAGATAATTAAAAGTTAAAGCTCAGGTTAAAGCCAAATGAACGGAGTGAAGGAAGTTGTCCGCCTTCAATACCCTGAACGTTACCAGCACTGGTAGTGTTTTCCGGATCAATATGTTGATTATCTGTTCCCCATATGGCAAGGTTACGGCCATAGAGTGAAACCCGGAGATTAGAGATAGGTCCTGTATATTGTTTGGGAATGGTATAACCAAGACGAACTTCACGCAACTTGATATAGCTGGCATCAAAAACATTCTGCGCAGCAGCACGTGAATAGTGATCCCATGCCCAACGCTGGGCACTGATACGGGTTGAGTTGGTAACTGCGGCATCAGCATTGGCACCGGTAGCATCAATATACTGAACTGATCCGTCAGCATTCAGTTTACCATAAACACCGGTAAGAACTGTACCCCCTGAAGCAGGGTCATAGGATCCGTCTTCATTTTTAATAACCTCATCACGGATATTGTTGCCCAGATCATTGGTAGCTGCGGTTTCTTCCAGAATACCACTGTAAATACCCCACATATTGGTTGTAGAGAATATTTTTCCACCACTCTGGATATCAATCAGAACGCCTAAATCAAATCCTTTATACTTGAATGTATTGTTGATACCTGCATTCCAATCGGGAAGTACACTACCAAGTGATTCAACAGCGGTTGTTTTCAGATAACGTCCGGCTTTATCAACAACAATATTTCCGGCATCATCATAAACAAAGTTTGATCCTACCAACTGACCGTAAGCTTCGCCAACCTTGGCTTCAACTGTTACATTGAAAGGTCCGGTACCCAGACGCAGGCTTTCGATTCCTTCTGAGAGTTCAACAACTTCGTTTGTGTTTTTACCAAAATTCACATTGATATCCCATTGGAAATCGTTAAATTTCAAAGGAGTAGCTGTGAGCATAAACTCAATTCCCTTATTATTTATCTTTCCGGCATTTACCCATGCTGAAAGAAATCCTGAGGCAGCTGAGATCGGAACGTTAAAAATCTGATCGTTGGTAGTCTTGCTATAATATGTAAAATCAAAACCCAGACGATTGTTGAAAAATTTCAATTCTGTTCCAATTTCCCATCCGGTGGTACTTTCAGATTTCAGAGTCGAATTATTCAAAGAGCCCGGCATGGTGTAGCGGATATCGCCACCAAAATTTGAAAAGTTATCATAAAGCGTAATCAGATTGTAAGGATCTGTATCGCTACCAACTTTTGCCCAACCAAGTCTGATTTTACCAAGATTTAACCAGGTAAGTTTACCCAACGATGGCATTTCAGTAAATATATAACTACCTGTTACTGAAGGATAAAGATAGGAATTGTTATCGCTTGGGAGTGTTGATGACCAGTCGTTACGTAAAGTTACATCCATATAAAGCATTCCTTTATAGCCAAAGGAAGCACTTCCATACAATGAGTTAATGGCTTTTTCAGTAGTACGGTCATGTGAAATGGCTGTTGAAAGGGAATTGCCCAGGTTGTAAAAATTTGGAATTACCAATCCGCCATCTGTAATTCCACCATTTAAATGATACTTACGAAACATTCTGTTTCCACCAAAAGTAGCATTCAGGCTGAAATCTTCGGTAAGTTGTTTATTGGCTAAAAACAAGAACTCAGTATTGGTCTCGGTAACCTGTCTGACATCTTCGAGGTATGATGAAAGCGCCTGTGATCCAACGGCAACCCTTTCTTCATTTCTGAAGGTATAAGAATCCATGTTGTATTTGGTGGTTACTTTCAGCCAGTCAAGAATTTTATAATTCAGTCCAACATTGCCATAATACCTGTCGCGGCTATCGTTCTGATAATTCTCATAACGGGTCCAGTAAGGATTGTCAGAGTAATTAGGCCGTGGGTCGTTCCATGCCCTGCGGTTCCATGTTCTCATTGTGCCATCGGGGCTTTTGTAATTTTCAAGGGCTTTCATGTCGAGCTGACGTTGTCCCCACTGATTAAACTTCTGCATTACGTTGTTGTCATCGTAACCAGTTGAGGGGCGACCCATTGCAGTGTTTTTAACATAGTTCACTGATACAAATGCATCGAGTCTGCTGCCGAATTTTGATTGGCCATTAAAATTCAGTGTATTGCGGTCTAATTCGCTGTTCTGCATGTATCCGGTTGAAGTCAGATTGGTATAGGATAAGCGGAATGAATTATTTTCGTTTCCACCTGTTATTGCAACGTTATTGGTATAACCAACTGATGTTTTAAAGAAAGATTCTACATCATTGGCAGCAGCAACCCAGGGTGCGGTTTCCAAATCAGCATTTGGTTTTCCGGCTTCTTCCCAGTTATAAATGCTCCATGCCGGGAGATATTGCAGGTTTGCATTGTATTTGGGTCCCCAGCTTTCATCGGTAGCGTAATCGGGCAGCAAATATTGTTTTCCATTGATTTCCTGAACCAGGAATCCATCACGGGCTACGTTGGGATCCGGATCTTCAAAAATAGAACCACCACCATACGCATATTGATATTTAGGCAGATATGCAACATTTTCCATTGTTACACCTGAATTTACAGAAACACCGATTGCCTGTTTTCCTTTACTTGTTTTGCCTTTCTTTGTAGTAATAAGGATTACACCGTTGGCGGCACGTGAACCATAAAGCGCAGCGGCTGAAGGTCCTTTAAGCACAGAAACCGATTCAACGTCATCAGAGTTTATATCCTGAGCCATGTTACCATAGTCATAACCTCCGGCACCACGGGCCGTATTGGCTGTATTGAAGTCACTGTTGTCGATAGGCACTCCGTCAACTACAAACAACGGATTGTTGTTACCAAGCAATGAGTTTACCCCACGTACCAAAACACGTGAAGAACCACCCATATTTCCTGATGACCCCGTTACCTGAACACCGGCAACCCTGCCTGACAATGAGTTTACCATGTTTGATTGTCTGGCCTGGGTAAGTTCATCGCCTTTAACATCCTGCGTGGCATATCCAAGTGATTTTTTCTCACGTGTAATACCAAGTGCGGTTACCACAACGCCTTCGATGGCTGTTGAGGCGGTTTTAAGTTTAACATCAATAACATTACCACTACCAATGGCCACATCTTTGGTTTCCATTCCAACAAAGGAGAAAATCAGAACCTTGGCATCAGCAGGTACAGAAAGATTGAATTTTCCATTAATATCAGTAACAGTACCAACTGTGGTACCCTGAACAAAAACGGAAACGCCTGGAATACTGGACCCGTCATCAACACTGGTGACAGAACCGGTGAGTTGTCTCTGAGCATTTACTTGCATACCTAACAAAGCCAGAAATGCAAGCAGAAAAGAAATTTTTCTCATAATGAATAAATTTTGGTTAGTAATGAAGGTTAAGCAATAAATAAAATTTTATGGAAACATATTAAGAACAAATGTTTAGGTTCGTTTTACATAATCTCCATTCATTTTCTTACTAAGCATTCCTTAATTTTAAGTTAAGGAAAGGTTAATGATTGTTAAAAGGCGGTGCAATATATAACAAAATATAAAACAAATCAAGCAAACAGCTAAAATTTTTTACTGAAAAGAATAACAATTAAAGTATTTGCAATTAATTGATTTTCAATTACAAATTAAGAATCAACAAAACCAGTACAATTTGGCAAGCCTTCAGAGTGTAATAATTACACTCTAAAAACTACCTGATAATCAATTCATAAACTTCAAATGAAAACGATAAAAAACAATAAAAAAAAAGCGTCAGAACAAGGTCAATGTACGAAAACGGATAATCTTTCAGTGTGGTAACCGGTAAAACCAGCAACAATACCTGGGCAGCGGTGTAAATATGAAACCCGAATGCCCGTAAGCGCCACATATACCATATACCGGCAAAAGAAGCTGTAAACAAAACGGCTCCCGTTAAAAAATACTTTACACCTCCTGACATTAATAAATCGATGCCGGGAATATCAATCACCTTTGTTTCATAAAGTTCTTTTACCTGACTGTAAAAAAGCGTATAAAAAATATATGCAAACGCGCCTGCCCCACTTCCAATATAAGAGAGAATACACACTGCTGTCAGTCTGTCAGGGCGTTTAACTTTCCGGGAAGCAGGATCGGGAAAATTATCAGATTTTAAATGCGGATCAGTTTCCATAAAAGAATCAAATTTTTAAATCCGGAAACATGAACGCACTTATTATTGTTCCCGGTTATTTATCTACTGTAGAATAGGGTGATTGCCGACAATTGGGAATTTTATCCCAGACAACCTGTAACTTTTTCAACTTCAGTAAGGATTTCTGCAGATTCAACAAGTGCTTTCATTGCATTGTGATCGTCAAATAAAGGACGGTCAATTTCAAGAAAATCAACATATTTTCGGATCACTTTTTTTGCAGTGGTAGTTCCTGACCCGAACTTATATTCCCTGAAATCGAGTGCCTGAGCTGCAGCCATGAATTCGATGCCAAGAATACCATATGCATTATCGAGTATCTGGAAGTTCTTGAGTGCTGTATTCATGCCCATCGAAACAAAATCCTCCTGATCGGCTGCTGCCGGAATGGACTGTATGGATGCGGGGGCTGAAAGAATCCGCTGTTCAACAATTTGCATATCTGCGGTGTACTGACTCAGCATCAGCCCAGAAAACATGCCTGCACCTTTGGTTAAAAATGCCGGCAACCCAACACTTAATGCCGGATTATTCAGGCGGTTAAGCCTCCGCTCTGACAATACACTGACCATTGTTACTGCAATGCCAGCCATATCCATTGGCAATGAAACAGGAGTTCCCTGGAAATTTGCTCCCGAAAGCTGGATATTTTCGTCAGGGAAGAAAATGGGATTGTCGCCAACGCCATTCAATTCAATCTCAACCTGTGAGCGGGCATAAGCCAGGGCATCATGTGCGGCACCTATTACCTGTGGTGTTGAACGCATTGAATAAGCATCCTGCACCTTACATTTCACACGGTTTTCGGCCAGATCGCCCCCTGCAACAACCTTACGGATAGCTTCCGCGCTTCTGACGGCTCCGGCGAATCCACGAACTTCATGTATTTTTGAATGATATGGCCGCATGTTGGCCTTCAGGGCTTCAAGTGACATGGATGCAGCTATTTCTGCCTGTTTCATCCATTTGTTTGCATCATACAAAAAGATTGCACTCATTGCCGTGAGCACATTGCTGCCGTTAATTGCAGCCAGCCCATCGCGTGCGTGCAGGCCCGGTGTGGGAATTCCGGCTTGTTCCATAGCTTCTTTTCCGGGCAGCATTACGCCTTTATACCATGCTTTGCCTTCGCCCATGAGCAAAAGTGCAATCTGTGACATAGGTGCCAGATCACCACTTGCGCCCACTGAGCCTTTTTTACAAACATAAGGCGTTACGCCTTTATTAAGCATTTCAACGTAAGTCTGCGTAATTTCAGGCCGACAACCTGAATTGCCATGCGCATGTACATTGATACGCCCCAGCATGGCGCCTCTGACCCATTCTTCGGGCATGGCATCACCAATACCGGCAGCATGATTGTAAATCAAATACTTCTGAAAATCCTTCACCTGATCGTCATTGAGAACAACTTCAGAAAACTCACCGATTCCGGTATTTACACCATACATGATTTCACGTGCTTCGATCTTTTTTTCGAGCATGACCCTGCATTTAACAATCCTGGCAAGGGCTTCAGGGTGTAATTCAATTTTTTCGCGGTGTCTGGCAACCTTCACAACATCTTCAATTGTAAGACCGGCACCTTTAATAATAATAGCCATGGCTGTTTGATTTTGGTCCCGTGATACCGGGATTGTGATTTTAATTCAAAGGACGAAAAAAAAATCCAATTATTGGTAATTCAATCCTATTTTTGTTGAAAATTTTTAACCTATTGTTATCATAGTATGCAAACGATTGAGGAAGTTGTAGACCATATAAATAATGTAAAGGCTGTAATGTTATACTTTTACAGCAACGAATGTGCTCCTTGTCAGACATTACGACCTAAGGTTGAGCAACTTATAACAAAAGAATTCCCTTTAATTGAAACAAGGTATATTGAAGGCCGTAATCACCCTGAATTAACGGTTTATTTCAGTATATTTAGTTTTCCGGTAATCTTATATTTTTTTGAAGGGAAAGAATACCGCAGATATGGTAAATCAGTGTCGATAGCTGAAATGGGTGCAGAAATTGAACGGGCTTACAACATGGTTTTTGATGAGTAATCATTCCCCCATCCCTGAAGTTGAACTTTAAATCCCGCAAGTTTTAATATACGCTGAATCATTGGATTATATAATTCAACGATGCTTACAGGATGATGATAAAACGAAGGATTGGCCGGATAAATAATTGCACCGGCTTGTGAAAGTTGTTTCATATTGCGGATATGAATCAGGTTATAAGGCGTTTCTCTCAGTACCAGAATTAATCGGCGTTTTTCTTTTAAAAAAACGTCTGCTGCTCTGGTAATCAAGTCATTCGATATGCCTGAAGCTATTCGGCCCATGGTTCCAACTGAACAGGGGCATATAATCATGGCATCGTAATCTGCAGAACCGGAAGCCATTGGTGAATAAAAATCATCGAAATCAAATGTGCGGAATGGAGCTCTGCTAACATCAAAGGTTACATGCTCATACCGGGCCACTTCAAGAGCCGTCTTTGAAAACACAAGATCACAGCATAAAACCTGCTCCTGATATTTTATCACGGCTTCCATCAGTTGTGCAGCTATAAAACTTCCGCTGGCACCTGTAACAGCTATGGCAAGCTTAATCCCGCCCTGATGGTTAATCATTTTTAAACTGATATTGCACAGAAAGGGTAAGCACGTCATTGTACTGACCTGCATTTCCGAGCCGTTTTACACCAGACGCATGGTCGCGCAATGGAATCAGTGAATTGACTGACCGGAAATTGACCCTGAAATGATCAGTAAGGTTGTAATTTAACCCAACCAGAATATTCAGTGCATGACTGTGAAACTCCTGTGAACTTACATCTGTACTGCCATTGGCTTCTTCATAATGATCAATTAAAAAACCATATGAAAGACCTCCTTCAAACGAAAGCAGATCGTTGTAAAGATATTTGTACACGAAGGGTACATCCACATAATTTAACCTGAAAAGGTAAGACTGGTATCCGTTTTTTTCTGTGGGATTCATCCGGCTTCCCTTCTGACTGTATTCTATCTCCATCTGAAACATAGAGTTTCGCCCGAATTTAAAATTGGCAAATGCCCCGGCCATAATACCTGCCTTGTCATAACCCGAGCATACATCACCCGCCACCTGAGAGGCATTCACGCCCGCAAGCAAGCCGCCGTAAATTTTTTGTGAAAATCCGTGTACAGTTATCAATAACACTGAAACACCAATCAAGAGTCCTTTAAGATTCATAAATTCAGAATTAATGTGTAAAAATACACATTTACCGACTCACCTGATCACCAGTTATTGCCTGATAAACGAAAAATGCATACTTTTATGAACAGAGTTTATTGTTCCGATGTAATATCCTTTGGCCAAATTTGCCAAATTAGCCGGATAGTGCTTGCCGGAGAACTCCTTTGAAAAAACACAATCTCCTGATAAAGAATAAATCCGCAAAACCCAGACATCGGCATCAGGTAAATTAAACTCAGCAAAATCGGTCACAGGGTTTGGAGACAGAATTAGCGATTTACTTTCGGGTTCCTCAGGAACGGACGTATATTCAAAAAAACACACCGAATATGCCGGATCATGATAAACAAGGTTGTTGTTCTCAGAGTAGCATAGCAATGCTTCACCACCACAGGCAGCTCCCTGAAACGAAACCCCGGCATTCAGCAGGCCAAATAAGCTGCCAATACCCTCAACCCAGATTTCGGTCTGAAATGATATTGAATCAATCAATAGAATTTGTTTGCGTGCCACACCTCCCCAAAACACCGTATCAACCTGCAGTACACTCAATTGTATCGCACCGCTGGTGTAACCAAAGTTTTCGATAACAACCTTATCGCCGGGACTGACACCAAAATCATAAACAAGGCCCTCATTATCAGGCAATACCGGACGGTAATATACTTTTTTCGAAATTGTGTCTTCACGGAAAAAACCCCATAAAAACCAATTCTGCTGATCAGAATCTTCAGAAAAAATATACTTTTTATAGGTAATCTGATCAATTGCTGTATCACCATCAAACTTAAAGTATACCGAAGAAAACGAACTCCCGGTCGGGTTGCAGTGGATTCTGACAGAGCTCCACAATCCTTCTTGCTGAACAACAGGCAAATATTGTGCGCTGGACTGACCATACATCACAACCAAAACAAATAAAAGAAATTTATATTTAATATGCATTGCTTTCTGATTTTTTATGAACAAAACACCGGGCAAAATCCCAACAAAAGACCCATCTTACCAATACAGTTGGCCTTAAAACAGGTTCTGATTCAACAATAAGAATATTCTTTGGTTCAAATGAGTTTTACGTTGATATAATCCAACAAATTATCTTTGCAAAAACCATCGCTATGAAAAGAATTTTTACTGCCATAAAAATTATCCCTGACAAACCGCTATCTGATTTTATACTGAAAACACAGAAGAGTTTCCCCGGTGCAGCTATTAAATGGGTTGAGTCATTCAATCACCACATCACATTGTTTTTTTACGGAGAAACTGATGATAAGCAAATATCAGACATTATTGCCGGACTGAAACGCATTGCAGCCAGCAGCGCACCATTTCAGGTTTTTTCAGGCAAAGCCGGCTATTTCGGAAGTATCAAATCACCAAAAGTGCTCTGGCTTGAAATGCTTGAACCAACCGGTGAACTCTTGAGGCTTCAATCGCTCGTAAAGGAAAGCGCTGTATGTGCCGGAATCCCTGATGATGACAGGCCGTTCAGGATTCACCTGACTTTAGGCCGGGTGCACAACAGTTTCGACGAAAAGTTATTAAAAAACTGGCTGGTTTTATCCGAAGGACTGACACCACAAACCTATGATATTAATGAAATAATCTTGTTTGAAAGCAAACTAACACCCCGTGGGCCGGTATATTCGCCGTTGCAGGTTTGCAAACTGGGATCTGTATAGACAAGTCCCGCTATTATAATACCATGTTTATGAATTATTTACTTCCGTAATTGCTGGCAGGCACAAAAAAAGCCGGAGCTACCGGCTTTTGAAACTTTGTTTTTAAAACAGTTTACATTCCTTCCCTGGGTGGGCTATTCTGCGGGAATTGTTTGCCGACATAATAACTGGCTATCAGGGCTATTCCTCCAAGAATGAATGTCATTGAAAAATAGGCCACCCATTCCTCGATACGGGTATATGCTGAAAGGATATTACCAATCAGGATTCCCAGTGCAACGCCAATCAGCACCATTCCCCATTTGAGTTGCTGCAACCGTTCACAGCCGTTTTCAAAATAATTTGCATTCAGGCCCCTTTCAATAAGTGTCATGCGTTCTTTCTGACGTACAAAAAGATACACAATTCCCCAGATGGTCCCAAACAAGCTAATCGGAATAAATATGTCTTCCATAATGAAAAGTGTTAAAAGTGAATAATTTGGTGTTTCTGCCCAATATGACGCATCCGTTATTCACGGGTTACACAATTGATTCAAAAAAGATTCCGGCATACAAAACCTGAATTTTAGAAATTCATATTGACCTTTCGTTTGAAATAAACTAATTTTACAGGTCGTATGTAACCTCTGCCTAATCACTACGTCATATACCACATGCAGAAAGACGAAGACCTTAACATTATTTCACAGGTGCTTTCAGGAAATACGGCAGTTTTTGCTACACTGGTTGATAAATATAAACACACAGCCTGTAACGTAGCTTATCAAATTACCGGAAACCGTGAGGATGCCGAGGAAGTAGCCATGGATGCCTTTGTGAAGGCTTTCCGTTCACTGCAGTCATTTAAGGGTGATGCCCGCTTCTCAACATGGCTTTACCGTATTGTTTATAACACAGCTATTTCAAGAACAAGGAAGAAAAAATACGAGTATACCCAAATTAATGAAAGCATTACCGAAAACTACAGTGATACTGAATTTGAAGAAAGCATTTATCATATTAGTACTGATGAACAGCAGGCGCTGGTTACAAAAGCCATGAGCAAACTTGACCCTGAAGATGCTTTGATCATAAATCTCTACTATTTGAATGAACTTTCGACTGAAGAAATCAGTCAGATTACTTCATTGTCAGTATCAAACGTGAAGGTTAAACTTCACAGAATCCGCAAAAGAATTTATGCGGAGGTACAGAAATACACTAAAATGGAAATAAAAGAGTTGATATAAAATGGAAAACAAAACAGATGTAATTCTTAAAGAAATTTTCAAAAGAATGCCTCAAAGTATTCCTTCACATGATTTTACAAGTCAGGTGATGGGACGCATTGACCCGGGTTACGAAGCTTTTCCTGAAAAAGTGCATACCAATTTCTCTTTCAGGGCTATTCTGGCCATTGGCATCACCCTTTGCTTTTTTATCGTCCTGATTTTAACAAGTGATTTTGCCTTTACCGATACTGTTATAAAGATGTTTTCATTCCTGAGTTCGCCCAGATCAACAGAACCATCATTGTTAACAGGCCTTTTCGAACATGCCGGGCAGTTCATCATTCCGGGAAAATATGTAATGGTTTCAGTAGGGTTAGCCCTTGCCGGAGGAATGTTGTTTATGCTTGACCGCTATCTGGGCAAAAAATTCAGAGTACCCGGAATGCTGTCGGTTATCTGATTGCACACAAACCCCGGTAACAATTCAGAATCATTTTAACATTTTTGATGCATTGCTGATTTGGAAGACCTCAGGTTTTATTATCTTTGAGGCAAGATCACAACCCCATGCCCGATACTCAACTTTTGCAAGCCATTCTGGATGTACTTGAACCAAAAGCCGGTAAAATCACACAGCTAAACCATGAACAACTGGCCGGAGGTGATATAAATCAAGCACTACTCGTTCGTACAAATCATGGAAATTTCTTTGTAAAATACAATAATGCAAGGCTTTATCCTGAAATGTTTGAACAGGAAGCAATGGGATTAAGATTATTGTCGCAAGCCAACGAACTTGGCATTCCTGAAATTATCGGAACCGGAAGCACTCACAAAACCTCATTTCTGATTCTTGAATTTATCCAAACCCGAACCCCCGGCAAAGATTTTATGTTTAACTTCGGGACGAAGCTTGCCGGATTGCACAGGCACACACACGAAACTTTCGGACTTCATTCTGACAATTATATTGGCAGCCTGAGGCAATCGAACAAACAGCACTTGGAATGGATTCCTTTCTTTATTCATGAGCGGCTGCTGCCACAGGTAAAAATGGCCCGCGACAAAGGGCTGTTGTCAAAGCGGGCGGGCGATTCATTCAGCAGCCTGTTTGTAAAACTTGAAGGTATTTTACCTTCAGAACCACCGGCCTTGATTCATGGTGATCTGTGGAGCGGCAATTATCTCTGCTGTGAAACCGGAGAACCTTTTCTGATTGATCCGGCTGTATTTTACGGGCACAGGGAAGCTGATCTCAGCATGACAAAACTTTTCGGAGGATTCAGTCCGGAGTTTTATCAGGCTTATCAATCATCATACCCTATGGAACCCGGCTGGCAGGCACGTACTGAAATATTTAACCTGTATCCACTTCTGGTTCATGTGAACCTTTTTGGAGGCGGATATGTTGATTCAGTTAATACAATCGTTCGAAAATTTTGAACCCGCATTGAATAATCAATAAAACACACAAAATGAGCAATATCATCATTATTTACTGGCCAAAAGGTGGCAATGCCGAAAATGCCGCCAAGTCAATTTATGCAAAGTTTGACAAAAATACCACGGTATTAAAACCGGTATCAGAAGTTACAACCGAAGAATTAAAAAACGCGAATCTGATTATTGCCGGCAGTTCCACAGTTGGTGCTGAAAAATGGCAGGATGCGACCAGCGGAAATAAATGGTCACAGTTTTTTAACAATCTGCATGAAGGAAGCCTGACCGGTAAAAAAGTAGCCTTATTCGGCCTTGGTGATCAAGTTTTATATCCTGACAATTTTGTTGATGGTCTTGGTATTATGAAATCAGAATTTGTAAAATCCGGTGCCGAACTCATAGGTAAGTGGTCAGCTGAAGGTTACAAATTTACAGATTCACAGGGCATCGAAGACAAC
>CAZKCK010000085.1:0-10852 GCA_964550695.1 uncultured Bacteroidales bacterium
CCCATTGCAGGGTTTTCATGCGCTGTATAAAAGTTGAATCTATCGAAACGATAATCTGATAGGCGATCTGCGGTGGGTCGTAAATCCAGGCAAAGGTGGTATCATAGGTATAATAAAAACTTCCGGGGCCGGTCATGGGCGTTTCGATCTGATAACTGGCATGACGTCGTGATACATTGTAAATCACCCCTGAGGTCAGTGTCCAATTGTTGATGGCCGCAGTCCATTCAAGCGCAACTTCGGCACCGGGACCGGAAGATTCCTGCGATTTCCGGAAAGCGGTGTGAGCGACATATTCTTCAGGTCCGCTCAGGTTCATGAAGCCATAGGAGGTTCCTGCCGAAAAGCTAACTGAATGTTGAAACGCTGAGGTACTGTTTGTTGGGTTCGTGTTGTTTGTATTTTCAATCACGATTGCGTTTGTAATCGTGTTTTGCTCATTCTTTATGTGATTAACAGTATCCTCCGACAGCCCGTTTTTGCGGGCATCAGTTTGCTTTGAAAAGCTCAGGGAAGTATCGGTTTGTCGATTTTCAACTGTGGATGGCAGTTCTGAATCCATAGTTATAGATTGGGCAGAATCAGGCCAGGCCACCTTGTTTTCAACGGAAGGATAAGTCAGTTTGTCATCAGATTTAAACGAAATCCCTGACGTGCGGGGAAAAAGGTACTGTGTAAAATTGGTTCGCCTTGCAGTGGGAGGCTTATTTGGAGGTTCCTGCAAATCATTGTCTGTGTTTTTTAGCGTTGTAGTTATTGATGGTTTTGCTGTTTTATGTGGTTTTAAAACATCTGATCCATCAGCACGGTTTATATTGGTTTCAGAAACATTTGTTTTTTGATTCGGTACAGTTTTATCAGCCACAACATCAGTTGTTTGACCGGGTTTAATTTGACCTGCAGAACCTGCTCCCTCCTGATTTTGCAATATCAGAAATGCAGCAAGAAGAAGGAGGAGGGCCAGGGGCAACCATTTTAGCCGGCTTCTGATAAAATTCAGCCACATCAGCCTGTACCGCAGCTTCTTCCAGGCATGCTCAGGAACCGGAGCCCGCCCGTTCAGGTACGAATCCCTGATCATTTGCTCTATGTTACTGATATCATTCATAGGGAGTGTGTGTTATTACAGGTTCAGTTTCTGAGAGTAACTTCTGAAGATATTTGCGGGCTTTCAGTAACTGGGTTTTAGAAGTACTTTCGGTTATTCCCAACATTTTGGCTATTTCAGAATGAGAATATCCTTCAATGGCATAAAGTATAAGAACAATCCGGTATCCTTTCGGAAGGTGTTGTAAAAGATTCAATATATCCTGTTGTTCCAGTTTTTCAGCAGGCATAACTGATGGCAAAACACCTTCATGGAGGTCGTCAATTTTCAGGATATTGTAGCTTTTTTGTTTTTTTCTGATCAGATCGATCGAAGTGTTTACAACAATGCGTCGCATCCATGCTTCGAACGGACCATCAGACCGATAGGTGTTTATGCGCGAAAAAATATTGTAAAATCCTTTAATAAGCGCTTCTTCAGCTTCCTGAGGGCTGTCAGAATAGTGCAGGCAAACGTTGAGCAACAGCGGACTATACTGTTTAAACAGTAGCCGTTGGGCTTGCGGTTTACCCTTTTTACATGCATCAATCAGGTTGATGAGTGTCTCCATCCGATTTCCCTCATAATTGGTTGACGAAAACTTCGGTCATCAGGTTGCCTGAAACAGGAATTATTTTGTATTCGTCAACGGGCTATCAAACGTATTAAAAAAAACATTGTTAATCACCATAACCATGAAAAATGGCCCCAATATTAGTTTCATGTTTCTTAAAGTATCAAAATTATTGAGAGCCATCACATTGTTTTGACTATCACAAGTTAGCATCTCCCGATGTTTTGTTTAAATACGAGGTTGTTCAACGGTCAACGGTTGATTTGAGAGGATAATGAGGCAATTCGTCAAGCCAAATGGGGAAATTGTGGATTAAAGCAAATTGCGGGTAAGTACAAAAAAAGTGTCAGAAGCAGCCATTTATAGGAAAAGCATCAAATGAATGAAACATGTTTGAGAATTGCCTGGATTATTGTTTTCTGATGTATATTTGCGTTGATTTACAAAACACATATTAGTATTTTTAATTGCTTGCTAATCAAATTCTTATTATTAGGAAAGAATCACTTCACAAAAAACCATAAAAATGAAACTATCTGTTCTTATGTTTACTATGTGTTTCTTTGTTATAGGAAACCAAGTTAAAAGCCAGGATGCTCAAACAAAGTCCACCCTACCAACTAAGTTTATGAAAGGTTGGGGTACCGAATTAAATTTTAACCCGTTTGATGGAAGCCTAAGCCTTAACAATGGCTCAGGCCAGATTAAAATCCGCAGGTTTTGCAAAAACGATATTGCTTTACGGTCGGCTGTTGCTGTAACCTATAAAAGCGAAAACAGCATAACCAATATGGAATATACGCAAATCCCGTATGAAAGCAGTAGTTCAAAAAAATCACTGTTAATGTCTATAAATCTGGGTATTGAAAAGCACTTTAATACAAATTCCCGTCTTTCACCCTATGTTGGTTTAGAGCTGGGCATTGGTTTCAAAAAATCGAAGCAAGAGTTTACCCACAATGATTCATACCAAACCATAAATGGAGCATGGTATTCGAATTTTGAATACAATGGCTCTTATTACAGTGCAGAAATTGAAGAAAGGGGGTATTGGAGTCCCAATATGAATGTGTTTACGGGTTTTGATTATTATATAGCCAATAACTTTTATATAGGATACGAACTGGGGTTTGGCCTTGAGTATTTCAATTACGTAAATGTTGAGATTACCCAGGATATTGACTATCCGACCCAACTTACCCTTCCCGAAAATGAACTCAAAACCTGGAATATTGGCCCACGCCTGCTCAATGGGATAAGGATAGGGTATAATTTTTAATATCGCATATTAACTAAAATATCAAGCAGCAATGAAACGCATAACAATTACATCAATTAAGATATATGTTGCCGCATTATCAGTCATTACCCTGCTTTTTGCTTCATGCGAAAAAGAAAAGGTTGACCCTGTAATTGAGGCTACAGGAATAACAGGGATATCATTTACTGATTACCATGTTTCTGCAAAAATAACCGAAAAAGGCGACTATGTAATATTTGATTATGGCTTTGAATATGCCATAGCAGCCAAACCGGAAAGCTACTATAATTATCAAAAAAAGTCGCTTGGTAGTGTAATTAAATCCGACACATTTTCAACAAACCTGCAATTCGAAAACATATACTATCAGTCCGGCTATAAATGTTTTGCAAGAGCCTACATTACAAATGAAAAGGGAACGATTTACAGCAAGTTTGTATCAACAGAATTGGTAATGGTCAAATTAATTAGCGTATCACCGGAAAGTGGGAGGAGTGGTGATACAATAACTTTAAATGGCCAATACTTTAACCCTGTTCCTACGCTAAACGAAGTTAAGTTTAACGATTATGTAACAGCCCAGGTAATTTCAGGTTCAACTACCATGCTAAAGGTAATTGTACCTACAGGTGCTACTAATTTCTACAACTCTAACAAAGTTGACATTAGTATAACAATAGACGGCAATACATCTACATTGCAAAACATATTTGCCATCAGGCCATCAGTATTTAGTTTTTCGCCAAACAGCGGGAATTGGAATACGAACATTAGTATAATGGGAGAAGCCATGTATGGGGCTTCTGTTTTCTTTGATGATACGTTTATAACAGACAACACATACAGTTCCACATTTTTTGATGTTAATATCCCGGAAACATGGCTTAAAAAGAAATTCAAGATATTTGTTGAATTCGATGGTGAAAAAACAGAAGTTCCGGGCGGCTATTTTACAATGGAAGACCTAACTGTGAGTGAACCATGGAATAATCAATATTATAGAGGAGCTTACCTCTATTTAAATGGCGGCAATTTCAGGGCAGGATACAGCACAAACAAACTTTTTCTTGGTGATTATACGATTGTGTGCAATTACTGTAGCTCATCATACTCAATAGAATTCGAAATTCCTTACAATATTCCAATTGGCACATATATTGCCAAATGCACCAATGGATTAGATACCGTTACACTGAATACACCAATTCAAATTATTGGGAAGTAAGCATTGTTGCTCAGCCATGAATTGACCGGAAAGCTTCCGGATTATCTTATCCGGCAGAATTATGGCTTCAGAATTCTTTCAGAGTCTATAAGGGTTCAGGCTTATAGCTTTTATTTTCTCCGGCTTTTCAGGTTTCTGGTGTATACAGTTTCCGTATTAGCCGTTCCTCTTCAATTTCCAGGATTTTTTTACGACGGTTTTTAACAATACGTGCTACCTCTAAGGCTTTACCCAGCTTGTACGTTTCAAAACCTGCCGACCCACCCCATGAAAAATCAGGAATAAATTTGGGCGGGAAATCTCCCCCGAAGATATTGCACATGATGCCGGCCACAGTTCCGGTATTGATCATGGTATTGATGCCCGTTTTTGAGTGATCGCCCATCGTAAGCCCGACAAATTGCATTCCGGTATCTACCTCAATACCATCGGCATAAGACCGGACAGTTCCGTAGTTGTTTTTTAAATCTGAATTGTTGGTATCGGCACCCAGATTTACCTATTGCCCAAGGTATGAGTGACCCAGAAAACCGTCGTGCTGCTTGTTTGAATACGAATGGATGATGCTGCATTCTACTTCACCTCCTATTTTACAAACTTCACCCACCGAAGTACCTTCATAAATTTTAGCACCGGTTTTAATCACACTGTTGTCGCCTATAAAAGCGGGGCCCTCAATCACGGCATTGGGCAGGATGCGGGCATTGTGGCCAATAAATACCGGTCCGTCTTCAGCCATAATGACCACTCCCGGATATAAGACTGCACCGGAAGCTATATAGATGTTGTCAGGATTTATAAGATGTACACCTTCATGCATATGTCCGTCACAAAAGCCCATGCCGGGACTCATGGCGAAGTCTCTTGTAATTTCCCTGCCATTCACAGCCACCAGATCCCAGCAGTAATGTATCATTTCTGATCCTGCGGGCAGGGCAAGGGTTTTAATTCCGGAATTCTCCGGGAATACCAGCAAACCTTCGTCATCCTGGGCTATCAGGTCAAGGCTTCCGGATTTGATGAAAGCAGCAGCCACCTCTTCGCCATACATTATCAGTGTGTTATCCCTGAAATTTCTGAGTTGACCGAAGAGGGTTTCATCGGCCAGCAACCGGGCATTTATAAACAGATAGTCATCTTTGATTAATTGGTTTACAGGTGTTTTGGGATATAATTCAGCAGTATAGGCTGCAAGACTTTCGCGTGTAAAATAACTGACGGGCAGGTGTTTAAACCTGTGTTCGGTTTTTTCACGGATCAGAAAGATACCGCTGCGGAGGTCAAACACGGGTCTGAGCTTAACCATTGGGTTCAGCAGACTGTAACCGGGGTCTTCAAAAATTCCAATACGCATAATCGGGTGATATAAGTTAGGCGTACAAAATTAACCTAATTCTAATTAACCCGTACAAACATACTTCCGGGAGGTATCATTTACTGTAAAGATCATTTCAGGCACTGCTTAAATGTTAAATTCCACTTTTGCTTCAAGCCTTTTTTCTACCTTTGTGGCCCTCTTTATAAAATAAATCGGGAACCAAACACCAATTTTAAAAAACATCTATGAGTATCAATACACTGATGAACCCCAATCCGCTGGTACAGTATCTGAATAAACCCGCATCTGAATTCACCAAAGCCGATTTAATCCGCTATATCGAAGACAACAACATTGAAATGCTGAATTTCAGGTATGTGAGTGGAGATGGCCGTTTAAAGACCCTGAATTTTGTCATCAGCAGCATGCAGCATCTCGACAGTCTGCTCACTGCCGGGGAGCGTGTTGACGGTTCAAGTCTGTTTAAGCATATCGAAGCCGGTTCAAGCGACCTTTATGTAATTCCACGTTACAAGACCGCTTTCAGGAACCCCTTTGCCGAAACACCCACAATTGACATACTTTGCTCATATTATACAAAAGACGGAGTTCCGCTGGAGAGTGCCCCTGAATACATCCTGCGTAAGGCCCACCGCGCCCTGATTGAAAAAACAGGATATTCATTTGAAGTGATGGGTGAACTTGAATACTATGTGATTAGCCCGAAAAACAATCTTTTTCAGGCCGATGATCAGAAAGGTTATCATGAATCGACCCCCTTCTGCAAAGGTGCTGACATGCGGCGTTTGGCCATGTTGTATATTGCTCAGGCCGGGGGGCTTATAAAATACGGGCATTCAGAGGTTGGCAATTTTACGGTGGGCGATCTGGAATATGAACAGAATGAGATTGAATTTATGCCCACAACTCTTGAAGATGCAGCCGATCAGATTGTTATTGCGAAATGGATTATCCGTACGCTTGCATATAAACATGGCGTAAATGTAACTTTTGCACCTAAGATAACTGTTGGTAAAGCAGGAAGTGGTTTACACATACATACACGTCTTATGAAAGACGGTGCGAATGTGATGGTTGAAAATGGCAGGCTGAGCGATGTGGCTAAGAAAGCCATAGCCGGGTATCTTGAAATTGCGCCTTCGCTTACGGCCTTTGGCAATATGAATCCAACTTCCTACTTCAGGCTGGTCCCGCATCAGGAGGCTCCGACCAATATCTGCTGGGGCGACCGCAACCGTTCGGTGTTGGTGCGTGTTCCACTGGGATGGCTTGGCAAGGGCAATATGGCGAAAGATGTGAACCCTCTGGAACCTGATGAATTATTTGATTTTTCACAAAAGCAGACCGTTGAATTCCGTTGCCCTGATGGTTCGGCTGATATTTATCTGTTAATGGCCGGTTTAACTGTTGCTGCACGCCATGGACTTGAAATGGAAGACGCGCTCAGGCAGGCTGCTGACAAATATGTGGATGTGAATATTTTTGATGATGAACACAAAGAACAGGTAAGCAAACTGAAGCAACTTCCGGTTTCATGCTGGGATTCAGCTGATCAACTGGAGCAACAGGCTGAGATTTATACCCGTTATGGCGTTTTTCCACAGGGAGTTATTAATGGAATCATGCAACTGCTTAAAAATTTCAACGACCAGAACCTGCGTGCCGACATTGGAAATGATCAGGAAGCCATCCTGAAGCTCGTGGAGAAATACTTCCATTGTGGTTAAAAACCTTTTTCCGCTGTGGATTGACTATCTTTGCATAAAACATTATATATATGAAGAAATTAATTCAGATCGGTACTTTTTTACTGGTTATTATGATATGGTCAGGATGCTCTGAAGATGATCACAGCATCAACATTTTTTCGTTACAGGATGATATTACCCTGGGAAATCAGGTTGATCAGGAAATAACCTCCAAACCCCAGGACTACCCTTTGGTTGATTCGGTGCAGTATGCGGCCGCCTATCAGCATCTTTACCGTATCAGAAATGCCATTCTGGCCAGCGGAAAAGTTAAGTATGCACAAACTTTCAGGTGGAAAATGCGGATTATTCGCAACGATACCATGATTAATGCATTTTGCGTTCCGGGCGGGAACATTTATGTGTATACGGGCATCATAAAACTACTTGAAAATGAAGCCCAGTTTGCCGGAGTCATGGCCCACGAAATGGCTCATGCCGACCGCCGTCACAGTACCGATGCACTCACGCTTAATTACGGACTGCAGGTATTGCTTTCAGTTGTGCTGGGTAATAACCCATCTGTAATTGAAGAGATAGCTGCCGGTCTGGCTTCGGGTCTCGGAACACTGGCGTTCAGCCGCAGCAATGAATATGAAGCTGATAAATATGCTGTGACATATCTTTACAGTACGGAATATGATGCAGCCAGTCTGGCCGATTTTTTTGTAAAGATGCACGGTCAACCCACTCCGCCCACTTTTTTGAGCACACATCCATCGCCTGACGACAGGGTTCAGAAAATAAATGAAACGTTTACCACACTTGGGGGTGTACATGGAGGAACTTTCCCCGAACGATATCAGCAGTTTAAGAATACTTTGCCCTAGGTTTCAGTTTCCGCGAATGCTTTCATTATCGGTATGATTGTTTATTAAACGTCACACATGAAATGGTAATCATTTGCCTGATTTGTGCTTTCACCGGATAATTTACCTGTTTCTTTTCTGAAAATACCCGTTGGCTTGCCTTTGAAAAGGTTTATGGGTGTTAATAACCATTTCACCGAAAACCGGTTTGGAATTTTGTTTTCAGTAAATATATTTGCCTGATTAATTTATTTGATATGAAGAGATTAAGGCAAAGTTACACGAACAGGATACTGTTTGTTACAGTTTTATTTCTGTTGTTTCAGGGTTTTGGCAGGTTCTCCTATGCTCAGGGAGATGCTTCTGCAAAGAAAATTGCAGCGGTCAGGTTAACCGAAAAGGTTACCATTGACGGGATCCTGAACGAAGGCATCTGGAAACGCACCGGATTTGATGAGTTTTATCAGCAGGAGCCGCATGAAGGGCAACCGGCCACGCTGCGCAGTGAAGTCTGGGTTGCTTTTGATGACGATGCCATTTATTATGCTGCCAGATACCATGACCCGCATCCTGATTCTATTCTGGCCCGCCTGGTTCGCCGCGACTTTGTATGGGGTGATCCTTCCGATGGCACGGTCTTTTATCTGGATTCATACGGTGATAAACGCAACGGATACTTCTTTTATGTGAATGCAGCCGGAACACTGGCCGATGGCCTTCTGGAAAACGACAGCAAGCAAACGGATTTATCATGGGATGCCGTGTGGGAAGGCGTTCCGCATATTGATGCCGAAGGCTGGACTGTTGAAATCCGCGTGCCCTTTTCACAACTGAGGTTTAAAAAAAGCGAAAAGCAGGATTGGGGCGTGAATGTTGAACGCTATATCAGTCGTAAAGCTGAAACAGTGATGATTGCCTTTACGCCCCGTAATGAAAACGGATTTGCTTCAAGATTTCCTTCACTTACAGGGCTGGATGGCATTCAGTCGCGCATGCACCTTGAATTTCTGCCGTATGTAACCGGTAAGGCTGAATATACAGGGCATAATCCTGATAATCCGTTTAATCCCGGTCACAGGTACACACCCGGTGCCGGCCTCGATCTGCGTGCCGGTCTGGGGAGCAGCCTGACGCTGAATGCTACTGTAAACCCTGACTTCGGCCAGGTGGAGGTAGACCCCGCGGTGGTAAACCTGACGGATGTGGAAACCGCTTTTCAGGAAAAGCGTCCTTTTTTTACGGAGGGCACCAATATTTACAGGTTTGGAAACGGAGGAACAAACAATTTCAGAAATTATAACTGGCCCGGGGCCAATATTTTTTACAGCCGCAGAATTGGCCGTGCACCACAGGGGCCGGTTCCCGGAGCTGATTACGCCGATGCGCCCAACGGAACATCCATTCTGGGGGCAGCCAAAATCAGCGGCAGAATTAACAACGGATGGAAAATCGGGACCATACATGCCGCCACACAACGTGAATTTGCTGACTTACAGCGTGAAAACGTGCAGTCAACTGCTGAAATTGAACCATCCACCTATTATGGTGTTCTCAGGCTCCAGCGCGATTTTAACAACGGACGGCAGGGGCTTGGCGTTTTGTCCACCTTCACCAACCGGTTTTTTAAAGATACTACCTTAAAAAGCTTTTTAAACAAAGATGCCATGGTGGTGGGTAGCGACGGATGGGCTTTTCTGGATAAAAACCGCACATGGGTTCTTACTGGCTGGGCCGCAGCATCACGCGTAAGCGGGCAGAAGGATCGGATGATTGCCCTGCAGCAGGGTGCGGCACACTACTTTCAAAGACCGGATGCTGATTATCTTGGCGTTGACAGCAATGCAACATCGTTGTCAGGTTTTGCCGGACGGCTCATGCTGAACAAGAACAGGGGCCGCTTCACCTTAAACAGTGCAATAGGGATCTTAAGTCCCGGTTTTGAAGTGAATGATCTTGGCTATGGCTCCTACAGCGATGTGATAAATATGCACACAGTGCTGGGTTACAGGTATGTTCAGCCCACGCGCTATTATCAGGATGCCGGTTTTTCGGGTGCTGCCTTTGCCAATTTCGACTTTGGCGGAAACAAGACCAATCAGGGGTATGCCGCTTCGGGATACATGACATTCAGGGATTTATCAGGGATAAGCGCAGGAATTACCTACAATCCCGAATCCTTCAATGCGCGCCGTACCCGGGGAGGGCCACTTACCCTGAATCCTGAAAACTGGTCGTATTATCTGAATCTGAACAGCGATAACCGGAAATGGTGGGTGGTTTTTCTGGGAGGAAACATCAGCCGTGGCCACAATGCCGACCTTATGGGATTGTATTCAAATGTTGAATTTAAAGTCTCAACTACGTTTACGCTGCAAGTGGGCCCGAGTTATGAGACAGGTAATTACAAGGCCCAATGGGTCAGGGCTTTTGCCGATCCCACAGCTACAGCAACCTATAACAGGCGGTATGTTTTTGCCAATCTTGACCAGAAAACCTTTGCTGCTGATATTCGTTCTGACTGGATTATTAATCCTGACCTGAGTTTTCAGGTATATATGCAGCCGTACATTGTTTCGGGTAAGTATACGGGATTCAAGGCACTTAAACGGTCAGAATCGTTTGATTTCATGACATATGGTGAGGATGGTTCCACCATTGAACCAGAACGTCTTGAAACGGGAGATGTAGTTGCATATACCATAGATCCTGATGGCTCAGGTCCGGCTCAGGCCAAAACCATTGGCAATCCCGATTTCAATTATGTATCATTGCGTGGCAATGCCGTTCTCCGATGGGAATACCGTCCGGG
>CAZKCK010000085.1:10952-16109 GCA_964550695.1 uncultured Bacteroidales bacterium
TTCGTTATCCGATGCTTGGCGAAGCGTCCTGCTTCGTCAAGTTAAATCAGCTTCAAGCTATAAATTTTATAACAACGCCATCTGGTTGCTTTTATAAATAACCGGAAATGCAATGTTTCGTCGTTATTTTAATACAGTTAAGCTAACAAAGTTCGACATAGCGGGACGCTATGCCGAACTTTGCTTTACATGCCGAACATTGCCGAACGTCGATGCTTGGCGAAGCGTCCCGCTTCGTCAAGTAAAATTAGCTTCAAGCAATAAATTCATTAAAACGTTATCCATTTGGTTGTTAAAACAATAACATCAATAATCGATTCTAACCCGGCATAATTGCTTGCACTCGAATAAATGTACTCTTCCGGTTTGCGAACAATCCCAGCTCTTACCGGATTCATGTGAATGTAATTCAGCTTTTGACGAATAAACTTATCTGAATATATTTGTTCAGCATGATTCTCATGTGTCCAAAACTGGTAATTGCGATTGCGTTCATGTGCTTGTGCAGCATGTTCAAAATAATTCATCATCCATTCTTTGCGGCTTTCCATTTCGTTTTCAACAGTACTTAAAATTACCTTTGATGTATAGCTTTTAAAATCGCGAATGGTATTGCTTAATGTTCCTGTTTGGCTTTGCACCAAAATATGAAGATGATTGCTCATAATAACATACGCAAAGATACTCAACCCTTTATGTTCCTGGCAATACTTTAAATTTTGAATGATTATGTCTCTATACTTTTGCCTTGTAAAAATATCAATCCAGCCTACTACCTGCAATGTCAGAAAATATGCTCCTTCTTGATTTTTTATTTGATAAAATAGTTTCTTTAACAGAAATCGCCAACTCAGTTTACCATAAACTTTTGCGTTGCAGCAAGTGAATTGTTGAACCACAAAGCGGCAAAGTAGATGCCGGCTGATAACCGCTTTTTGCTCACAGGAAATACATGACTGCCGGCATCAGTTTGTGCCGAAACAACTGTCAGAACCTCAAGACCAGCCAGATTGTAAATTTTTAACAACTGATTGCCCGGAATAGCATTACTGGTTATTAGTTGCACAGGATCACCGGATTGAATGCTAAGGCTAATCAGTGATTTTTCATTCAACAAATTGTCACCATTCACGGTTTCAACTCCTTCAATTTTCCGGATGCGGTTTGCGTTATACTCTGAAACAATTAAATCGCCTTGGGGCGTAAACGCAATGCCGTTAGGCCCATCGAAGGTGGCAAGGGAGGCCGGTCCATTGGTTCCGCCTGCCATACCGGTGCCTGCTAGCACTGAAGCGGTGCCATCGGTGGATATTTTGTATATTTTGTTATGCGAATATGCTGATACATAAAGGCTGCCGGAAGCACCGATAGCAAGGTGTGTTAAATGGGCGGTCAGCGGATTGGGTACGGTAGCAAAAACACTGAGGCTGCCATCAGGCGTTATTTTGCAGATTTGGCCGTTTAGATAATTAGCAACAAACAGATTGCCAGTAGCATCGAAAGCAAGACCTTGCGGACATGACAAGTCAGCGCAACAAATACCAAGAGTGCCATCTGTTGCCATTTTATATAAAGCCCCTGAATTGTCGGATACAAACATATTGCCGCTGGCATCGAAAGCAAGATTGGTGGGATGCGAGCCAGGGTGATAATAAACTATGCTTTTATTGCCCGAAGCATCGGTTTTGGTGATGTACCCATCATCAAAGTTTGTAACATACATGTTTTGATACTGATCGATGCAAAGGCCCATTGCTGATGTTGCAAAGGAATCGGCAACAGAAACTTGTGCTGAAGGATTGACTTTAAGAATGCCCATCCCGTTGCCTCCCGCATAGTTGGCAACACAGAGGTTTTGGGCTGAATCGAGGGCCAGTCCGGAGGGCCCGTTTAAACCAGAATCGGTAACAAAGGTGCTTACGGTCTGGGCAAAGCAATTGCTTAGCTCAACAAGCAGGCAAAAAGACAGGGCAAGTAATATTATTGGCATTTTCATGGCAGAAAGTATTGGTTTTCATAACAAAGCTAATCCAATCAATACCTGAAACAAATGCACAATCGGTGAGTAGGGTGAATAAACGGTGAACGGCTTAAAAAAGACGGTAACAGCACGTAAGTCCGGGTGTAGTTATTTTTTCATTCCCGGCAAATCTTTGTATCCGGTCAGCACAATTCCTTTTTCACGGATATATTCTTTTACTTTCTGGCTGGTAAACACATCTGTAACTCCCTGCCGGTCAGCCGCCACCTTTTCATATCCAATGTGATAAACCGCCTGCATTTCGTCATTGTCAAATCCCGGGTGATCCACAAACAAATAGGTTTTGCCGGGCTCAAGGTGCTGAAGCATTTTGAGAAAACTGCTGATTTTTTCTTCTGAAGTCAGTGAAGGCCCATCATAACCAACAGCCGCAACCTGATAGTCATCAGGGTCTATGGCAATGTGATACTCTTTTGCCAGATTCTTAACCAAAAGCCTTACTGAAGTTGAAATTTTAGCAAAGTTCATATGCAGCGTAAGGTGACTGACCTGTGGGATATTTCTTTGGACCAACACGATCTGGGCGCGGAGTTCTTGTTCTATTTCATGAATATCCCATTGGTTTTCAGCGATCGCCAGACCCGGAAAGTTCTTGTCGGGTTGAACCCTCGGAAAGAAAAACCCGTTGGCATCAGTCAGGCTACGGCAACTTGTAAGTGGACGCCACTTGAGGTTATCCCATTCGCTGGTAATGGCAAGGTGAACACCCACATCAAGGTCAGGGTGTTGTTGCAGCAGTTTTACAGCTTCCGGAAACCAGGGCGAAACAGCAAGAACCTCGGCTGATGTTTCAATGCCGTCAGTATGGCATTTTATGATTGCCTCATTTTCAGCATGTGTGCAACCCATGTCGTCACCCCTTACAATCAATCTGGCGGGATTCTGTTGTGCCAGCGCAGCTGTACATAACCATACTGCCAACACCAGACCAGTGAATTTATTCATGTTTGATAATTTGAAATATACCGTAAAACAAAGATAGGCAAATGTTACCTGAAAATCTGCAATCCCATATATTCATCAGGTTTATAACCGGTTTCAGTAAGCAGCCTGTATGTTTCATCAAACAATAGCGGCAGTTCAGAGGGGTCATGGGCATCGGAACTGATGGTGACCGGAATGCCCATGGCTTTCATTTTCTTCACAACCTTTGCCGAAGGAAACAGGTCTTCTGAACGTTTCTTGTAAATACCGCGGGTGTTTATTTCAACAATGCAGTTGCTTCGGCTGATTATTTCAAGCGTTTCGGTTAAAAGATTGTCATACCATTTTTCATCCTCATTGAAGAAGCGATTGCGGTTATGCATTTTAATTTTGTCGAGATGGCCGATGATGGTGGGTGCATCTTCAACCACCATTTGTTGCAGTTGCTTATAATACAGGGCCACACCCATTTGTATGTCATCATTCATTACTTCATGCAGGCCGTTATCCCAGGTTTCCTGTTTATGGCCGTCAATAAACCACAATCCGCCGGTAACGGGGTGCTGCACCAGATGTATGGAGCCAATGGTATAGTCGAGGCCGCAGGTTTCGGTAAAATGTTGATGTGTGGGCATACTTCCCGGAATGCAGTCGATTTCAAGTGAAAGCAGTAGCTGGATTTTACCGGCGTAAAGCGATTTAAGTCTGCGTATTTCGGTACAGTAATCGGCAAGTTTTCCGGACGGTATGGCATAATGGTTCTCGAAGGGTACGGGAGCATGACCGGAGAATCCGAGGGTATTGAATCCAAGACGGATGGCTTCGGTAACATAAGCTTCCGGAGCTGATGAGCCGTCGCAGAAATGGGTATGGGTGTGGTAGTTGAACATAGAGGCAATGAAATGGTGCAAAACATGTGCTTACCCGGTGTGCGGGAACTGCGGTGCAAAGATACTGATAGGAGAGGAGAAACGCTGAAAAAATGAAATGACACACATCTTTGAGATTTATGATATTTGGGTGAATGGTGAATGGTACAAGGTGAAAGGTACAAGGTGAAAGGTACAAGGTGAATGGTATAAGGTGAATGGTACAAGGTGAATGGTGTTTACGTCTTCTCCTCGTTATTATGGGTCTCCATTTGTATTTTCGATAACCGGCCGGATCATTGCGCCCCAGTTGGATAACTGGCATTGACACAATGGGTTATGGTAAGTTACCCAATTGGCTGTGATTGGTTTAGCAAGTAGTTGTAGTAAGTTGGAAAAGTGGCATCGGGGCGAAGTCAGTTCATAAATTATTTATAATTTGTTAGTTGCAATCTTCAGCCAAAGGCTGAATCATTTCACATATTGGCTGATTAAATATCACCCCGCTTCATGGTATTACGTTCAGAATCTCCTTCAGTTTTATATTTTTAACCGCAGAAAAGCACATTTAATTGATTTTAGCTACTCAATTTTGTCCGTCTGAGCTCTAAAAGGACAAAAGTTCAGAAAAATTTACTACTGATTATCAGAGAATTGAAAGAAACTTTGTCCGGCTAAGTTCTAAACGGACATCTTTTTGTTTCATATATTTTTTTTGCCATATTTTATAAGAGCTTTGTGTCATTGTTTAACCAATATTAAAACCTATGAAAAAAATTCTTTCTTTATCATCTGTTTTGACGCTGTTGCTGCTAACCGCGTTAAATGCGTTTACACAATCTTTTATGAGTGTAAACCCATCCAATGTAGAGGTGAAAAAAACTAAAAGTACGGAAACAGTTCTACTTACCAACAATGGCAGTAGCAATTTAGTTTTCACAGTTAAGTCAATCGAAACATCTGTAAATCAATCCTCTACTCTTCCAGGAGGACAAACAACGAGTGATTCACCGAATGATTTTATAACTTATCTGAATTCAATGCCTGCGGGAGTCTCATGGATGAACGTCTATCCGTCTGATGGAATCATTGCTCCTGGTAAAAGTATGAGTCTTACGCTTTCCTTCGATGCCAAGACTATTAAAGACAATCAGATTTTAAGCGCTAAAATTCTTATTACCTCTAACGCGCTCAGCAATGAATACAGCGTTGTGAATGTCAACCTTTATAGTGGAAGCAATAAAGGCGGCAGCGGTACCTACATTACCACATTAGACAACGAGAATAATGCTTTTTCGGGTGTTGCTGATGGTGATATGGATT
>CAZKCK010000086.1:0-10318 GCA_964550695.1 uncultured Bacteroidales bacterium
AAACCGTTTAACTTGGAAACTGATATACAAAGCCTGATTACCAATCACCCGCAGCTTTTTCTTGTTTCGACATTTAATACGTTTAATATCAGCGCTCTGGTTGGACTTTTGGCTATTTTGGCCCTTCTGGTTATATCAGCGTTAATGTCGGCTTCTGAAGTCGCATTTTTTTCGATGTCGCCAACACAACTCGAAAAACTCCGGAATGCACATTCGCATAAAGCACATTTGATACTTCAGTTGCTCGGAATTCCCAAGCATTTGCTTGCAACACTGTTAATTGCGAATAATCTTGTAAATGTCGGCATTGTAATTATTTCAACTTTTGTTACAGGTATCGTCTTTAACTTTTCAGAATACCCGCTGTTTGGTTTTATTTTTCAGGTTGTTATTATAACATCTTTGATTTTACTTTTCGGCGAAATTATGCCAAAGATTTATGCTACCAACAACGGGATTAAGTTTGCTGCAGGTATCTCAGGTCCAATGATAATTCTCGTAAAACTGTTCAAACCGCTCAGCAATCTGATGGTAGGTTCAACAAATATGATCGACAGGAGATTGGCGACAAGATATTCCGGGATTTCTCTCGGAGATATTTCTGAGGCCATTGATATTGCAACCGACGACAAGAACCAGAATGAAGAAACCCGCATGCTGAAAGGGATCGTGAAATTCGGGAATATTGGAGTGAGTGAAATTATGAAACCCAGGGTAGATGTGGTTTTTGGCGATAGGAAAATGCCCTATGATAGCTTGCTGAAGCTTATTATCGATTCGGGATATTCGCGCATCCCGGTTTACAGCGTTACACCCGATTCAGTTAGCGGTATTCTGTATATTAAGGACTTGCTCCCACACCTGGATAAGGAACCTGAATTTGCATGGCAGAACCTGCTCCGTCAGGCCTATTTTGTACCGGAAAATAAAAAAATTGACGACCTGCTGCTTGAGTTTCAGGAAAGGAAAATTCATATGGCCATTGTTGTTGATGAATATGGCGGCACTTCGGGTATTGTAACACTTGAAGATGTAATTGAAGAAATTGTTGGCGAAATTGATGATGAATTTGATACAGAATCGGATCAGATTCCGTTTCAGAAAATTGACGACAATACCTATCTGTTTGAGGGCAAAACCCTTTTAAATGATTTTTGCAGGATTACCGGAACCGACAGCAACATTTTTGAAAATATAAGAGGCGAGGCTGACACGCTTGCAGGTCTTATCCTGGAGATAGAAGGCCGGCTGCCATTAAAGAATGAAATTATTATTTTTGATAATTTTGAATTCAGAATAGAATCAGCAGACAAAAAACGGATTAAAAGCGTTAAAACTACAATCAGGGGCAACTAAACCCAGATCATTGTGTTTATGAATCCAACTACAATTAACATGTTTAAAAAAACATTATGTATTTTGCTGCTTGCGGCCATGATCATAGGTTGCGGCAATGATTATATGCCCAAACCTGATGGTTATCTGCGCATTGATCTGCCTGTTAAATCGTATGTAATGTTTGATACCGTTTTCCCGTATTCATTTGAACACCCTTCATATGCAAAGGTTTTCGAAGTAAAAAATACAGAACAGCCCTTTTGGTCGAATATTGAGATATCGCGCTTCAGTGCAACGATATACCTGAGTTACAAGCCTGTAAAAAATAATCTTGATACCTACATCGAAGATACACGTATGTATGTGATGAAGCATATTCCAAAAGCCAGCTCCATCGATGAGCTCAGCATTGTTGTTCCGGGCAGCCATGTTTCCGGTATTATCTATGATATTAAAGGCTCTGAAGCAGCTTCACCCTGCCAGTTTTATCTGACTGACAGCAGCCGGCATTTTTTACGGGGCGCCTTGTATTTTAACAACAAGCCTGACAACGACTCACTGGCAACGGTAATTGAGTTTTTAAAGGCCGATATCCAACATCTGGCGGAAACCCTTAAATGGAAAAACTAACCAAAACAATCATTTTACCACTATGAAAAGTTCTCTACTTTTGATATTTGCGCTTATTATAAGCATATCGGGATTTTCGCAGGAAAAGTTCTCCAGAATATTTATTGAGGCACAACACTTTAATGCCGGAATTATCGCTAAAGCCGGCATCGCAGTGGAGGATGCTTTTTATGATAAATCATCCGGTTTTTATCTTGAACTATCAGATAATGAATTAACAAGGTTGAAAAACACCGGCATTCAATATAAAACCATTGTTGAAGATGTCCGTTCGTGGTATGCAGAAAGGAATTTTAACGTAACAACTCCCGATAATGCCATGCAACAGTCAGATGAAACCGATAATATTCCTGTTCCGGCGGGATTCAGCCTTGGATCGATGGGAGGATACTGCACATTAACTGAACTTTATGCGCATTTGGATACCATGGCAGCGCGCTTTCCAAATCTTATCACAACCAAAGAACAGGTAGCCTCATACTCAACCCATGAGGGCCGTCCGGTATATTGGGTCAGGATTTCGGATCATCCGAATACCAATGAAGATGAACCGGAAGTATTGTTTACCGGGCTCACACATGCCCGTGAACCCATTGGTATGCAGCAACTTCTGTTTTTTATGTACCACATTCTTGAGAATTATGAGACTGACTCAAACATTCATAAGCTGCTCGACACAACTGAAATTTATGTAATCCCATGTGTAAATCCTGATGGGTATGAGTATAATCATACAACCGATCCCAATGGCGGAGGGATGTTTCGCAAAAACAGGCGTGATAATTCTGATGGAAGTTATGGCGTTGACCTGAACCGCAATTATGGTTTTAAGTGGGGTTATGACGATATAGGATCTTCTCCGTATACTGTTGAAGAAACCTACCGCGGGCCATCAGCCTTTTCAGAGCCTGAAACACAAATGGTCAGGGATTTCTGTATGGCACATCAGATTAAAATTACGCTGAATTACCACGGATACGGAAACTGGTTTTTATATCCATGGGGTTATATTACCGATACCACACCTGACAATCCGGTTTTTTATACCTATGGCGAGACCATGACTGCTGAAAACAACTATGTGTTCGGTACTGCAAGTGCTACTTTGTACAATACCAACGGCGATGCCAACGACTGGATGTATGGCGATCAGACTTCAAAACCTAAGATTTTTTCATTTGTGCCGGAAGTAGGAAGTGGCAATGATGGTTTCTGGCCGGCATCAAACCGAATCATCCCCTTGTGTCAGGAAAACGTACTTGCCAATTTTTTAACCTGTTATTATGCCGGATGGTATGGCCAGGCCAATGATGAATCGAATCTTGTGGTTGATGATATCAGCGGATATCTGAAATTCAGGTTTAAACGTCTGGGATTAAAAGAAAATGCAACATACACCGTATCTGTAATTCCGCTTGATGATTCATTTTTGAGTACCGGAAACCCTAAAGTTTTTGTTAATCCCGGGTTGGTTGAAACAATCCATGATTCAATTGCCTATACCCTGAAACCCGATCTGCCTCAGGGTTTTGAATTAAAGTATATACTGAAGGTTGACGATGGTATCTTTGTAAGGATGGATACGGTAAGCAAAATTTACGGGCAGCCGGTTGAAATTTTTGCTGACAACTGCAATACAAAAACCAACTGGACCAGCGACAAATGGGATGTTTCGACACTTACCTTTCATAGCCCCACCGGTTCAATCACCGATTCAAAAACGGGAAACTATTCAACCAATGCCAACACCTCGGTAACCCTTGTTCAGGATATTGATCTTACAACCAATGTGGATGCAGCCGTGCTTTCATTTTATACAAAATACGCCATCGAAAAGGGATATGATTATGTGCAGGTAAAAGCCTCAAAAAATGGCACAATCTGGACCGCACTTGAAGGCAAGTATACCCATAAGGGCAATTCAAACCAACTGGCCGGAAAGCCCCTGTATGACGGGACTCAGACAACCTGGGTGTATGAAGAATTGAATCTCAGCGCCTTTGCAGGAAGCAAAATCAAGTTACGTTTCACGCTCAAGGCTGATGCCGGAGTCAATTTAGACGGTTTTTATTTTGATGACCTGAAGGTTTCCGTTTTTGACAATACCACCGGCGTTGAGAACAATCCGGCCAATCCGGTACAAGTAAACGTTTATCCAAATCCGGCAAAAGATATTGTTAGAATTGTTGTGCAAAATGCCGGTTATAAGATTAAAGGCACTGTAAGCATTTGTGACGTACAGGGCAGGCAGGTACGATCTTCACTTATTGATAATCAAACGGTTATAATTCAGGATGTTTCGAGCCTGCTGCCGGGAATATACCTGTTAAAGGTTGAACTTGCAGGCCAACCCCAGGTGGTTAAAAAGTTGATGATAGAATAGTATTTACCGTTTTGCCCTGAAGAAATCCGTCATGAGCCCGGCACATTCATCCTGAAGCAAGCCGTGGCCGATGGCAGTTTTCGGGTGCATGATATGGGTTGAAAACAGGCTATACCCGCGTTTGGTATCCGCAGCACCGTAAACTATTTTACCAATCTGCGACCAGGCAA
Source organism: uncultured Bacteroidales bacterium (assembly GCA_964550695.1). GTDB lineage: Bacteria > Bacteroidota > Bacteroidia > Bacteroidales > TTA-H9 > CAZKCK01. The sequence goes on from CAZKCK010000086.1 coordinate 4,522, forward strand.
GAGCTCCGGCACACATTACACATGGTTCCAATGTAACATACAGGGTACAACCGCTTAAATATTTTCCGCCCATGGCATTGGCGGCAGCGGTGATGGCGAGCATTTCGGCATGGGCCGTAACATCGTTCAGCCGTTCGGTCATATTGTGTGCCCTGGCTATAATTCTGTTGTTAAAAACCACAACAGCACCTATTGGTATTTCATTCTCCATGCGCGCCTGCTGCGCCTCCTTCAATGCTTCACGCATAAAGTATTCATCAGAAAAAATGCTGAAAGTGTCCATTTTATTTGGTATCCAGAAACCGTGACACTGTGCCGAGTAAAAACTCTAATGAAATGGGTTTGGTAATATAAGCATCACAGCCTACTTCAACGCTGGCCTGATGATCGCCCAGCATCACATGAGCTGACTGTGCAATTACCGGAATAGCCGGATTGAACTCCTTGATGAGTTTTGCGGCCACCAATCCGTTCATCACGGGCATATCAAGATCCATCAGGATGAGGCTGACAGGAGTGTTCTTAACAAACTCAAAAGCTTCGAGGCCGTTTTTGGCCCAAAGCACCCTTACACCGGTTTTACGTAATGCGGCCTGAAAATATTTAACACTTGTTTCAGCGTCTTCTGCTATTAAAACTGTTTTCCCGATCCAGTTATATTTGCTTTCCATACAGTTTCAATTATAAAATTATAAATCTGACATCGCCTGCAGAAGATCGTCCATTCTGAACGGTTTACTTACAAAGTTATCCATACCCACGGCCAGGCAGCGTTCCCGGTCACTTTCCTGGGTATTGGCAGTCATGGCAATAATCCGGATATGTTTATCAGAACCGGATTCATTTTCCAGAATTCTGATCTGCATAGTTGCGTCATACCCATCCATTTCGGGCATTTGTACATCCATAAGGATTACATCGTATTGAGAGAGTCTGAATTTTTCGATTGCTTCCTTTCCATTGTTGGCAATGTCAACACGATGTCCAAATTTTTTCAGGTTGGCCACGGCTACTTTCTGGTTAATCAGGTTGTCTTCGGCCAGAAGAATATTGTAGATTTTTTCGGTTGAGGGCTTTTTGTCTTTCACTTTATCTTCTTCGATTTCTTCGGGCGTGGCAGATTTTTCAAAAACTGCAGTAAACCAAAAGGTTGAGCCTTTTCCCAATTCACTTTCAACACCTATTTCGCCATCCATCATTTCGCAAAGGCTTTTTGATATGGCAAGTCCGAGGCCGGTACCACCATATTTCCGGGTTGTTGAAGAGTCAGCCTGCGAAAACGATTTAAAAAGCTTTTCTTTACCTTCTTCTGAGATGCCCACTCCCGTGTCGATGATACTAAACCGGAGTTTAACCGAGCGGTCTGCATCTTTTTCAACATCAATTTGCACCTTTACAGTTCCGTCGAAAGTAAATTTAATAGCGTTGTTCATCAGGTTTGAAATAATCTGCCTCAACCTGAACGGATCTCCTTTTAGATGAACAGGAACATCGGATGTAATGCTTTTTAATAAAACCACATTGTTTTCCTGTGCGCGGATCATGAGCACTTTTACGGTTTCATCAATCAATTCAGTAAGGTCAAATGAGATGTTTTCGAGTTCAACCTGATTGGATTCAATTTTTGAAAAGTCGAGTATATCATTGATAATGCTCAGCAGATTCCGTCCTGAAATCATGATGGTTTCGAGATAATCAGCCTGTTCATCGCTGAGTTTTGTCTGCGCAAGCAAATCGGCCATTCCAATGATTCCATTCATCGGAGTGCGTATTTCGTGACTCATGTTGGCAAGGAAAATTGATTTTGCCTTGGTAGCTGCTTCTGCCCGCTCTTTTGCAATACGCAACTGTTCATTAATCGCATCCTTATCCTTCAGCAGCCTGGCAAGTTCAATTTTCTGGCTGTACAGCTCAAGAAAAACTTTAACCTTGCCTCTGAGTATACGTGGTTCGATTGGTTTGGAAATAAAATCCACGGCACCCGTTTCGATACCCTTGATAATATGAAAATCTTCCTTAAAAATAGCCGACACAAAAATTACCGGAAGGTACCTGCCCTTTGCCGTCTGACGGATTAGCGTAACAGTTTCATATCCATCCATTCCGGGCATTTGTATGTCAATAATTGCAAGGGCAAACTCATTGTTGAATGCCTTTGCAATGGCTTCATTGCCACTGAGCGCGCGTACAAAATCAACCTCAAATCCTTCGAGTACCGTTTCGAGAGAGATGAGGTTCCCCAGTTTATCGTCAACAATCAGTATTTTTGGTTTTGGGTTCATTTTATTTGCTATTTATGCAACCATACCCGCATGAGCGATAACAGTTTATCAATATTTACAGGTTTGGCAATGTAATCGCTGGCACCTGCATTAATACATTTATTTCGGTCTTCCTTCATAGCCTTGGCCGTGAGGGCAATGATCGGGGTGGTTTTAAACCTTTTATCTTCCCTTATTTTGCCAATTGTTTCATAACCATCCATCACAGGCATCATAATGTCCATCAGTACGATATCAATGCTTGATTCCTGATTCAGCATATCGATGGCCATTTGTCCGTTTTCGGCAGCCAAAACTTCTATTTCCTTGTCTTCAAGCACACGCGTGAGTGCAATCACGTTTCGCATATCATCATCAACCACAAGCACTTTTTTGTTTTTAAAGATGGTATCCTTATCGTGCAGAAAACTGATGATTTCCTGCTGTTGCTGTGGCATTTCGCTCACAACACGGTGCAGGAAAAGGGCAGTTTCGTCAAGCAGTCGTTCTTCTGATTTAACGCCTTTGATGATAATGGAATCAGTATAATGGTGTAATTCCTTGTCTTCCTCCTTGCTGAGTTCGCGTCCGGTATAGATGATTACCGGGGGAACCTGAATTGATTTGTCTTCCTCAAGTATTTTCAGCAATTCAAATCCCGACATATCTGGCAGACCAAGGTCAAGCACCATGCAGTCAAACCTTCCTTCTTTCAGTGCTTTGTGGGCGGCTTTCCCCGTTCCGGCATCAGTGATTTTCAGGTTCTTTTCACCAATAATTGTCTTGATGCTTTTACGCAGGTTCATATCATCTTCCACAAGCAGCAGGTCTTTCATGGACCGGTTGGTAAAGTACGTAATTTTCCCGAAGGCATTCTCCAGATCATCAGGGTTTACAGGTTTGGTAAGATAGCCTATCGCTCCTTTTTTGTATGCATCAATGGTTTCGTCATAGGCTGACATCATATGCACAGGAATATGCCGGGTGGCAGCATCGTTTTTGAGTCTTTCCAGCACGTCCCAGCCATCAATTCCGGGAAGGTTAATATCAAGAATTACCGCTGAAGGTGAGTGCTTTGCTGCAAGCATAATACCTTCTTCTCCGGTTGAACTGGCAAGGATTTTAAAACCTTTTTCGCGGGTTTGCCTGGCCAGTACGCTGGCAAATGAAGTGTCGTCTTCAATAATCAGCATTACTTTATCACCGGGTTTAATAATGGCCCTGTCGTCAGGAATTGATTCAACAAAAGGCACCACTTTTACCTTTGTGTCAAGGAGCGGATCTTCTTCCACCGAAACTTTTTCAGGCCTGACGGATTCTTTTTTTGGAGCAGGCTGATTATCCGAAGTGGATAGCTGATCATCTATTGGCAGGTAAATGGTAAACTTTGATCCCTTACCGGCTTCACTTTTCAGTTGTATTTCACCACCCAGAAGTTTTGCAAGTTCACGTGAAATGGATAATCCAAGACCGGTTCCACCATATTTCCGCGAAGTGCTTCCATCTGCCTGTTTAAAGGCTTCAAAAATAAGATCCTGTTTTTCAGCAGGTATGCCAATGCCGGTATCAATTACAGAAATGCCAACGGTATTTGAGTCGTTTAACTTTACCGAATTAAACTTTGTGCCTTTTTCGGGTCTGCTAATCTCAAGCGTAATGCTTCCTGCCGATGTAAACTTTATTGCATTCGACATCAGGTTTTTGAGAATTTGCTCCAGCCTTTGCCTGTCAGTATTGATAAATTGAGGCAAATCATCGCTGAGATTAATCAAAAATTTCAGGCTCTTGAGTGTTAACTGATGATTAAAATGCATACGTGTATAATCACCAATTGATTCAGGTTCAATTTTTTCAGGGGTGATATCCATCCGGCCAGACTCAATTTTCGACAAGTCAAGTATGTCGTTGATGAGTGTAAGCAATTCATTTCCGCTGTTGTAAATAATTTCTGCGGCTTCTACCTGATCCTTGCTCAGGTTGGCTTTTTTGTTGTCAGCCAGACTGCGGGAGAGAATAAGCAGGCTATTGAGGGGTGTACGCAATTCATGCGACATATTGGCCAGAAATTCTGATTTGTATTTGCTGGCTTGTTCAACTTCGCGTGCCTTACGTTCGATTTCGGTTTTTGCGGTTTCAAGTTCCTTGTTCTTGATGGCCACGGCAGCCGTCTGTTGTTCGAGGATATGGGTTTTTTCTTCCAGTTCTTCGTTGGTTACACGTAATTCTTCCTGCTGGGCCTGCAGGTTTGATTCAGACTGTTTAAGGGCGCGGGTCTGCTGCTCAAGTTCTTCGTTGGCTTCTTTGAGTTCTTCCTGTTGCACCCGCAATTCTTCGGATTGCTCCTGGGTGGTGATGAGCAGTTTACGCATTTCCTGACGCGAGGTAATTGTATGAAATGCAATAGCGATGCTTTCTTCAAGCTGATCGAGGAATGTGCACCTGAGGTCATCCCAGGCCGCAACTGAAGCCAGCTCTAATACGCCAACCACTTTACCCTGAAATAAAACCGGCTGAACAATTACATGCGGGGCTTCACCTTCTGTCAGACCACTTTGCAGATAAATGAATTCGCGGGGAACATTTGAAAAAACAATTACTTTCTTTTCAAAAGCTGCCTGACCAACAAGTCCTTCGCCGAGTAGAAATTCACTTGCAGTTGATTTCCGGTGACTAAAAGCATAGCTGCCTGTAAGTTTCAATCTGTCGCCATTGGTTAACAGGTAGATGGCACCGGCCTGAAAATGCATAATAGCAGCAAGTTTTGCCAGCAGTTCAGAAGCAAGTTCTGACTCAGTTTTTTCGCCACGCAGAATATTCCCTATTTCAACAATGGAGGATTGAAGCCAACTGTTGTTGTAATTAATTTTTGAAAGTTCGGCCAGATTATCACGCATTTGCAGAAGGGCATTGCCAAGCATATCTTTTTTACTCAGCGGCTTAAAATCAGCATCCAGTTCATTTTTACCAATGGCAAGTGCAAAATCAGCATTCTGTTTTAAACTGGCCGACAACCTGTTAAGAGCCCGTGCCATCTGACCAAGTTCGTCATGTGTATTCACCGTTACAGGATGATCTTCATCAATAATCCCTTTTGAAAGACTCTCGAGAACAGCGGTTGTTTCCTTTAAGGGGCCGGTAATTTCGCGTGAAATAAACACGATTACAATTGACATGATGATAAGCCCGGCAAGCCCCACAAGCAAGGTCATCCAGAAGGTAAATCTTGCTTCGCGCAGAATGGTACTCATGGGAACCGACACACCGATGGCCCAGGGAGTGGCAGTTTTGCCAATCATTAAAGGAACAATTACCACATACGATTCTTTTTTTGAAACCGGATCGACCATGTTGAAGGTAATTTCTTCGCCCTTTTTAATTTTTTCATCAACATTATAGTTCGTAATCAAATCATTACCCAGTGAGTCGATATTTTTACCCAAATAATTTTTATCCCTGAAGGCTACCAGTGTTCCATTGTTTGAAACCAGAAATGCATATCCGTCGTCAAAAATCCGTGCAGTTTTCATTTTAAACTG
>CAZKCK010000086.1:10418-16103 GCA_964550695.1 uncultured Bacteroidales bacterium
GTCATTCCCATGTACACCTGCCGCCTTTCTGATTCCGGCAAAGTTCCAAAATCTTCGAATACCTGCGCCATTGTTCTTGAAGCATCCATATAGACTTCAAGCATGGCTTTTGTCTGGTTCCCATAATCGCGTGCACTGGCTTTTGCAAGTTCCCTTGCACCCGTAAGTGCTGTTTTTCTGTTGCTTATTGACACATAACCTATGGTAGCCGCATAAATTATTACCAAAACAGATAAAATGGAAATCAATAGTTTGTAATGGATGCGCAATTTCATAATCTAACTGGATATTGGAAGTGATAAAGATACAAATTCCTGTTTGTGTACGCTCAAATTTCAGAAAAAAGCAGGTTATTATTTCTTTCGGTGCCTGTATTTTTCTATCAATACGCCTGTTGCGAGTATGAGACCCGAAACGATAAATGCAGGTATGAAGGATTTTTTAGGTTCAAAAAGTTCAGGATTTACAATCCCGAGTACGAACAGCCCGAGATTTATTATAAAACCTGCAGCAATACTTATCGCAGCCCAAATTCTGTAAGGATGCACCTGCTTGCTGATAAGGGCAAGAAAAGTGATGGGCACAAAAATGGCAATGGTGCCGATGCCTACCACCATCAGGTTTACTATTTCAGGAAAGGCGAGTGCAAGGGCAAGTGCAATTACACCAAACAATGATGATACAAGGATGATTTGTTTTTTCTGAACGGCAATGCTGGAAGCTGCCGTGGATGTTCTCCAGCCCGTGAAATCACGCACTGCCGAAATTGCGACCACATTCAGGAAAGATGATGCGGATGACATGAGCACCGAGAGCAACCCGATAACCGCAAACCCCATCGAAAAATCAGTGACATGCCTTTCAAGAAATACATAGGTGGCATCTTCATTGTGAAGGTTTCCTCCGGTTTTAATCCTGACTGCCATCCCTACCAGCGGGAAAATAATGTAAAACGGAAGCATTCCGAGGCCGGAAATAATATTCATTTTACGGGCGGTTTTATCTGATCTGGCAGCAAGAATCCGTTGCCAGATATCCATCCTTACCAGCACTGATGGTGCAATAAACAATTGCAGCCCTATCAGGAAACCGATACCATAAAAAGTACCGTTCAGCATATTGTCGGGCAAGGTGCTGAGCAGGCTGAAATTTTCAGTATCAACCATCACACCGGGTACAAAAATCGTCAGTATCATGATTACAATAATCACAAACTGTAGCAAATCGGTAATAATTACGCCCGAAAGCCCGGCTACAGATGTATATCCCACAACAATCAGGCACGAAAGTATTGCCGATGTCTGGTATCCCATCCCCAGCACGAATTTCAGCAATGAAGCCATCCCAACAAACTGTGCCGAGAGCAAAGCAAAAAAGATGGTAATGTTTACACCTGTAACGATGAGTGAAAAAAACCGTGAAAACTTCTTCTCGCTGTGTGTCAGGTAACTTTTGTTCAGGAACTGCGGAAAAGAGTAGATGTTTTTCTTTACGCCAATCTGATGTATTTTCCCTGCAAACCGGGCCACAATAAAAAACCCGATTACATATGCAATTCCAATTCCAACCGCTGCAAAACCCGATTCATAGCCCATGGTAATCAGGCCCATAGATGTGCCTCCACCAACAAATGTTGCCAGCGTTGTGGCCACAAGCAGCCAGGTTCCGGTTTTACGGTTGTTTACAAGGTATTTTTCGAAATCATTTGAACGGGCCTGCCGTATTCCGATCAGCAACAGGCAAAGGCTGTAAAGCACCATCCAGAAAATTATCCAGTTCATAAAACAGGTTTGGTTTAAGCGTTGTAATTGGTTTTCAGAAACCCCTATAGCAATACTTTGGTGGCGAATTGTTTTCCATTGTAACTGACCGATACAAGAGCCAAGCCATGGTAATTCACCTGCATGAGATTCTTCCCCGGCCTGAGGTTTTCTGACTGATTCAATAACTTCTGGCCTGAAAGACTGGTGATGCTGACCTGCGCCCTGCCTCCTTCAGTGCTTTCAATAACCAGTTGCCCGGTACCGGATGCATAAACCCTGAACAGGTCTGCCGGTTTGGTTGCAATGCCATTTGTAAAATCAGCCGGATAAACACCTGTAAACAAACCTCTTCCGTGCGTAGCAGCCAGCACCATGTTGTCAGCTTTGCGTATCTGCAGCATATCTGTACGTACATTGGCAAGTCCGTTGTTGGCGGGTTCCCAGTGGGTATTGGTTTCGTGCAGATTATAGGTTTGCCATATTCCCGTTTCGGTGGCAATCAGAGCCTGCTTTGTATTCTGCGGATGATAAATGGCCCAACGTATTGGCATATCCGGGAGGTTGCCTTCTTTTGAAACCCAGGAAGTTCCGCCGTCATAGCTTTGGAAAATGCTTTCAATTCCATAATTGGAGAATACAACCAATAAGGTGTCATCGCTTTTGCCAATGCTTGTACAGGCTAAGTTTGCTGCCGGGAAATTGCTGCCGGTTATTTCGGTTACTGATGGGGATGCCTGTGCATTCTGAACCCTGAACAGCCGGCCGGTCTGGGTTCCTATAAACAGGGTGGAGGTTCCTGAGGGTGAGTTTTCAGAAAAGGTAATGCTTGAAAAAGGAACATCAGAATTTGTACCCAGGTCAATATATTCAGTATTCATTGCATTTGGGATGCCGCTCACCCGCAGGATTTGATTTGCTCTTTCACCAAAAAACCCCACAGCATTTGAAAAAATGGTATTCAGTTTATAATCATAAGCTGCCGGGCTTATAAACGTTCCGGTATTTTCATAAATACCACCTATGGGATTGCCGTTCAAATACGAACTATAAGCATTGTAATAAACCGAAGTGATAAATATCTGTGACTCATTCTGATCCCAGAAACAATAAGCTCCATCGCCCCCGTCAATCATTTCATCGATATTTAAAGGCGTTCCCTTGTAATAAAGTGTTCCGTTATCCTGTAACCCACCCAGATATTCAGCTTTACCGGCTTGTGGGTGCATGGCGCAGGTATAAAACTGCAGGGAATTAAAGCCTTCGCTTTTCTGGGCAAAGGTAGGAAAGGCATTGTCAGCATCTTCGGTATAAAACACACCGCCATCACTTGAAAATACGGCTTTATGCGGAGAGTCCGGATTAAATGCGGTTGCATGCTGATCAGCGTGTACATAATTCGGTCCGCCCCCATAATACATCAACGACCAATCTGTAATATGCTCCCACGAAGTTCCGCCATTCATTGACTTATAGAGATCCAGACCTCCGGTAAAAACAGCATTGGGATCATCAGGAGCCACATTGAGGTTGAAAGCATGCCATGAAAGGGTTGACCAATCGGCATTCGGAATGTTTACCGGGTTCCAGGTAAGCCCCCTGTCATTTGAACGAATGATGTAGCGGCCCATATACCGCACAAAATCAGGAATGTACCCAACCGAAAACTGTGCATAAACGATATTGGCATCAGAAGGCGCCACTGCCAGAACCACCCTGCCCGGAATATTGTAATAGGGCTGGCTTTTGATAAATTCAGCATAATAATCATATACTTCCCATGAACCGCTGGTTCCGGTTTCTGAAGTTAAAATAACACCACCACCTTCAAGATCTGCATTTTGCATTGTTCCAACATACATTTTTCCATCTGCGCCCTGTTCAATGTCAGCAACAGCATAAGGCACTCCGCTTGAAGATATTGAAGGCAGCACCTGTTCCCAGGTAATTCCGCCATCTGCCGAACGGTAAAGTCCATCGGTAGGCTGACTCAGTTGCTGCTGCCCCATATACAATCCGGATGATACACCTGCATAAACCATACTGTTGCCGTTTTCATTGCTGACCAGAATATCGGTGGTATAAGCAAAGCCGGTGGTTGAAGGTAATTGCTGCCAGGTAAGCCCGCCATCAGTCGATTTCATAATCCCGACGCCTCTTCCTGACGATTCACGGTAGATGGTAACGGCAGTTTCAGCCTCACCGGTACCGCAATACATTGTAAGTGTGTTCAGCGGATCATAGGCGATACAACCAACTGAAAGGCTTTGCCAGAAGTCGTTCACCGGCTGCCAGTCCGAAAAAACGGAGGAAACATCATTGTTAAACCACAAGCCGCCTGTTACGCTTCCGGCCCAGAGTTTTTTACCGGCGGGGTCATTGGGATCCCACATAACACAGCGCGACCTGCCACCCATATCGCTCGGGACATTATTCCACTCAATTGTTTCTGACACTTTTGCATCTGTGGCGGCCAGGGTTTGTTTATACGCTTCGAACCGTCTTTCGGCCGGAACATACCCAAGGGCAGGATCAACCGTCATGAAAAAATCAGTAACTCCGGCCATCTCCGGTGAATCGGCAGCCTTTTCTCCTTTATTTTTTATAGTGTGTGGCAACGCCCGCATTTTTTTAACAAGGAATTGCTCATAGGCTAAACGGTCAGAAGCTGTTTTTTTTGCCGTATAGCATTGATTGTATGCAATATAAGCGGCTGCTACAAGCAGTGTTGACAAGAAAAGGTAAACAATGGGTTTTCTCATAAAATTGGTCGTTGGTTGGTTTGGACATTTGTACCGTCAAAATTATTATCTTTAGCTGATAAATCTGCATAAATCCTTTGCCGCATGAATAAAAAAGAAATTGTAGTCCTTACCGGGGCAGGCATGAGTGCCGAAAGTGGCATCAGTACGTTCCGCGATTCGGATGGTTTGTGGAAAACGCACAGGTTTGAAGACGTTGCAAGCCCGCTTGCCTGGAGACGTGACCCCGAACTGGTGCTTGAATTTTACAATGTGCGCCGCAAGCAGTTGTTTGAGGTAAATCCCAATGCCGGGCATATTGCGCTGGTACAACTTGAGCAGAAATACAAGGTTAACATCATCACACAGAATGTTGACGATCTGCACGAAAGAGCGGGATCAGCCAAAGTGCTCCACCTGCATGGCGAACTCAAAAAAGCAAGGTCAACGGTTGATCCTTCGCTGGTGTATGAACTTAAACACTGGGAACTAAAAACCGGCGACACCTGTGAGAAAGGTTCACAACTTCGGCCGCATATTGTGTGGTTTGGTGAGGATGTGCCCGAATTTGCCAATGCCGTAAACATTACACGCAAAGCTGATATCCTGATTGTTATAGGCACCTCACTTAATGTGTACCCTGCTGCAGGGCTCATACATTATGCCGGACCTGATTGCCGTAAATACCTGATTGACCCCAAAGCGGAAAATTCATCTCATTTTACCGGACTAACAGTCATCAGGAAAACTGCCGGGGTAGGAGTTCCGGAGCTTGTGGCCCGGTTGCTGGAAGAATAAAACTGCCGGAAGGAGAATCAGGCAATGGGAATAACACTGCCATAGATTGCACAGATTTGCTCAGATTTTGAACTGTCAATCATTTCTTTTTGTAGCAGCATACTTTAGTTTTAACAAATCGTTCATTGTGACGCACTGTTAAAGTATTAGTTTTAGAACCCTTATGCAAAAGGTGCTATGGGGCAAAGCCCGGATACTGCATTAAAATTGCCCCGTAGTAAAATAGTCTCCGGAAAGACCGGCTGGCAATACCAATTACTGTCGGAAGATTCGGTGGGCCTGCTTACGCGATAACCCACAGTTTGTTAATTAGTCGACAAAGGTTTCTTTTATGATTGACTTAACCAACGCAATTTCTTTCTCAGTAAGTGTGTCAAGTAATTTCA
>CAZKCK010000087.1:0-16016 GCA_964550695.1 uncultured Bacteroidales bacterium
CCGGCAGTGCATAATTCATCAGCGGAGAATTCATTGCAATTATTTGACAGGGCACAATCCTCATCCGACAGTACACAACCCTCATCCGACGGTTCACAACCCTCATCCGACGGTTCACAACCCGTATCCGATGATACACAACGATCATCCGACAATACATAGTCAACATCCGACAGTTCACAATCTTCATCCGATAGTACACAATCCATATCTGACGATACACGACAACCATCCGACAGTTCACAACCCCTATCCGACAGTACATAACTCTTATCCGGCAAGCCATAACCTACTCCAGGCCCTTTTCAACGCCCGTCAGATCATTCACAATCTCCGTCAGACAGATTCAGTTTAGAATCCGGTTCATATCTATTTGTATTCGTTGCATTTATTCGTGCATTCGTGGCAACAATTTTTCATCCGGTAAGATTCCGCCACCAAAGCTCCAAAGCTCCAAATTTCACCAAAAACCAAATAGCAAAACTCAAATAACAAAAAACAAATAACAAATAACAAAAGACAAAATACAAAATACAAAACACAAAAACACTAACCGATGAATGAAGGATGATTACTAATGGAAGGCAATTAAAAATTAAAAATTTACAATTAAAAATTCTTAAAAAGTGTGTTTACTTCAAACAATACAATCTCGCACCTCCAAAAATCACCCTGTTTTTGTAAATTAACGCTGATGATCTGATGATATCATCTGTTTTATAGTTCCAGAGCATGCTGCCATCTGCCAGATCAAGGGCATACAAACAACAATCATCACTCCCGAAATACACCTCACCCTGACTGATTACCGGCGAGGAATGTACTGCCCTGCCGGCCTTAAAACTCCACAATAAGTTGCCACTATGGCTATCAAGGCAATAAACCGTTCCATTCTTTGAACCAAAAACCACCTGCGTTCCGGTTACGGCAGCCGATGAAAACACGGCGGAAGAGGTATTGAATTTCCATTCCTGCCGGCCGGTTTGTGCATCCAGACAATAAAATGTACGGCCTACAGTGCCTATATACAGTTTCCCGTTCATGATGGCCGGAGTGGCATGTGCGCCCCCGTCAACCCTCAGTTTCCATACTTCTTTTCCGGTATGCAAATCAATGGCATACACATAACCATCACGGCTCCCGATGAAAACCATTCCCTGGTAAATGGCAGGGGAACCGATGATCCAGCCACCGGTTTCAAATTTCCACAACAGGTTTCCGCGAAAGGCATTCAAAGCATACACATGGTGGTCGAGGCTCCCGAAAACAAGTGTTTCGCCCTGCATGGCTGCCGAACTGAAAATCCAGTCGGCGGTTTTAAATTTCCAGCGCTGAATGCCTTTGTCAATTCTGACACAATAAAAATGATGATCAAAACTGCCAAACCACACATTCCCATCACTCACCAGCGGTGTTGACCTGATTTCACGCGGCGTTTTAAAGCGCCATATTTCGCTTCCGTTTTCGGCATCCAGACAAAACAGAGCCTTGCTGTCAGCCCCAAAATAAATACGGTTATCTGATATTACTGCGGATGAATGCACTGTATACAAATCAAAAAACGACCAATCAGGACCGGTAAGCTGCCTGATCCCCGGTTCTGTTGTAACACCCGTGCGCTGATTGTTGCATCTGTACAGCGGATGAACTTCAGGCTTGCGTTCGGCAATATCAATCAGCAGTTTATCAGTGATAGCGAGCATGGTTGAGGCTTTTGCCAGTACCATATGTTCATCAAGCTTCTGAAGAGTTCCTTGCTTTTGCATACGTTACCTCCAGTTCTTCGAGTTCATTTTCAAATTTTTGTTTCAGGTCAGCAAAATACTGATCAAAGTCAGAAATTCTGTTCAACGTCCTGAAAACATCCGTGTTCTCTATTTCAGAAAGCCCGGCATTAACCTGCATCAGTTCAGCCTGCAATCTGCCGGCAAGGGCCTCCATGCTGTTTTTTGCAGTGTTTTCACCATCCTGCTTTTTATACAGTAGTTTTTTATTCCTGAGTATGTTCAGCAATTCTTCAATCTTTCGGATGTCGTTGTAAGCATAGGCCTCATTCAGTTCCGAAAATATCCTTCTGGCTTCATCCTGCAGTTCTTCATCCACCACATCAGGATGGCAGAGTTTGCTGGCTTCACGGAACAATTTTTTTGCAAGTAATTTTTCATCTTCACTTAAATCACTCTTTTTAAGCTTCTTAAAATCTCTTCGGGCACGCGAATATTCTTTATAATCTCTTTTAGCCGATTCAAACTGAGGCGTATTTTGTGCTGATTTCTGCATTTGAACATAGAGGATTTCAGTTTTCAGTTTTAAAATCTTTGAGATCAGCATACCTATTTCGCTGTTGTGCCTTACCCTGAACTGATTGATTTTACGGTTTGCTTCTGCTATTTTAAACTGTTTTACCGAAATCTGGGTCCTTAGCAGGTTTATTTGCGTTCTGAGCCCGCTCAGATTCAACTCATGCGCTACCGGAAGTGTTTGCCGGGCTATGATTTCATTACAATACTCCATTGCTGCTGCAAAATCTGATTTGGTCAGTAAAGCTGTGATGGCTTTAACTTCATTTGCAAATCCTGCCTGAACAAGACCAGCCAGTTCAAGATTCAGTTCCTGAATATTTTTAACCAGCAACAGGTGATGAATGGTTTTTAAACGCCTGATCATCAATCGTGGATATCAAAAACCCTTTCGCCGGCAATAAACACGTTCAGCACTTTTGCATTGGGAATTTCCCAGGCATTGGCCTTCATAATATCGGTATCAAGCATGATGAAATCAGCAAATTTACCGGCTTCGATGCTGCCAATTTCCTTTTCCAGGAAGCTTCCCCTGGCTGCCCAGCATGTTATACCGCGCAGGGCCTCTTCACGCGTCAGGGCATTTTCGGGTTCAAAGCCCTTATCCGGAAAACCTTTAAGGTCTTTACGTGCCGTAGCAGCATAAAAAGTATAGAGCGGATTTACATTTTCGATCGGGAAATCGGTACCCAGTGGCATCCACCCGTTTTGGTCAAGAAGCTGCTTATAGGCATACGCTGTTTTAATCCGTTCAGGGCCCAGCCTTTGTTCAGCCCAGTACATATCAGAGGTGGCATGTGTTGGTTGCACTGAGGGGATAATGGAATATTCTTTAAACAGTTTAAAATCATCAGGATGTATAACCTGAGCATGTTCAACACGCCACCGTCTGTCGTTTTTACCCTGAAGTACCGAAGCAAATGTGTTAAGCACCATTCTTACGGCAGAATCACCAATGGCATGAATATTTACCTGAAAACCGGCGTCATACGCTTTCTGGCAATAGGCTTTATAATATTCCGGTTTTTCGATCATCAGACCCGATTTATGGTGCTCATCAGCATAAGGCTCAATTAAGAGCGCTCCGCGTGAGCCCAATGCACCATCAGCATAAAGCTTAACTGCATGAACAATAAGCTTGTCAGTTTTGTAAATGCCTTTGTTCAGGTATGCTTCATCATTTTCACGTGTGGGATTCAGCATGGCATCCACTCTGATTTTTAGCTTTCCTTCTTTCTGGAGTTTATCAATTAATTGAATCGTTTTGAGATCGAGCCCTGCATCAACCACACTGGTAAGGCCATTCCGGAGGCATATATCCTGCGACATAAGCAGGCCCTGGGTCAGTAAATCCTCATTGAGAGCCGGAATGAGCGCCGAAACAAGTTCTTTTGCGTTATCCAGCAGCATTCCGTTTGGCTGACCATTGGTAAGTTTTATTTCACCCCCGTTCACCTTGGTAGCATTTGTAATACCAGCAATTTCGAGCGCTTTTGAATTCACCACCATGGCATGCCCGTCGATACGGGTGAGTGCCACAGGGATATCGGGGAATAATTTATCAAGCTGGTCTTTTACCGGAAATTCCTTATTTTTCCAATCATTCTGGTCCCAGCCACGGCCGAGCAGCCATTCCTGGGGATGCTCATTTCTGAATACCTGCAATCTGGCAATAACTTCTTCAAATGATTTTGTTCCCCTGAGGTCAGCCCACCGGATAAGCCCTTCACCCATACCCGTAAAATGGCAATGGGCATCCATCAGACCCGGCAGAATGGTCTTTCCGGCAGCATCAATCACTGAATCTGAAGAATAATGTTTTAAAATGTCATCGTTGCTTCCCACAGCTTCAAATTTACCATCCAGCACAGCAAATGCATTCAGTGCTGAATGGATGCTGTCGGATGTATAAACCACCGCATTTTTTACAATAAAATCAACTTTCTTATGCGATGAACAGCCTGAAAATAAAATAATTGTCACCATTGTATAAATTATTACTCTGATGTTTTGTTTATTCATGATGAAAGGATATTATTTAAATGAAGCATCAATAAATTTGGGAACAAAGTCAACTACAACGGGTAAATGGTCAGACGCAAGTTTTGTATCTTCAGACGTAAGGCCATATTTGGTGAGTGTTTCAGCAGGCATTTCTTCAGTGGCAAGAATAAAGGATTTAACTGGAATCAGGGTGTATCCTGAATAAAGAAAATAATCAAGTCGGCTGGGTGAAAAAGGTTTACGGATATCGCGCCATGTGGTGGCAGTAGCATGTTCGGTATGGCTGGGAACCAGTTGCAACAATGCTGAGCCATCCCAGTCGTTACCTCTGGCAGAATTGACTCCCTCTCCCAACAAAACATCCATAGGTTTGTAGCTTCCTACCAGATTCATATCACCACTCAGATAGAACGGTGTGTTTGGACTAAGATCAATCACACCTCCCGGGGTCTGAGCATCAGCTAAAAACGCATCCAATGCAAAAGCTTCCCTGAGGCGTTCATCATCAGCTTCGCAACAACGCAGGTGGTAATTAATTACGAGCATTTCGTTAAACCCGTATTTATGAACCGAAACTAATACAGCGCTCATCCTGTGCCCTTCGGCAATAATCCATGCATTTTTAACCGGGAAGGCTGAACATGTGATATTCCCTTCTGTATTCTTTATTGCAGTCCAACCCTTTTTATGTTTTAATGGCAGAAATTCATTGAGAATTTTTAACACCTGACTTGTATCACTTTTCCAAAACTCATTAAAAGTGATTATTTCGGGGGATATAGCCTGAAGCACACGTTTAAAATAAGACTGCCTGAGTGTATCTGTCAAGCCATCCACAAAAACATTCCAGGTCATAACACGGATACTTTTTTTGGTGTCATGCCCGATATCGAGGCGTGAAAAAGTGTCGTTGCTATCATTGCTGAAAACATATTGAAACACTTTTCCTTTGTCAGGCAAGAGGTCTCCTTTGGTAGTTTTATCCCAAAAAAGGATTTTGATGGTATCCTTGACAAATAATTCCGAGATTCCATCCGGCTTTGCATTCCGGCGAAGCATGATTTCAAATTCCATAGCTTCATGCGAGGGTAAAAATGACATGTTCAAATCGTTATGAGCGATTATCGAAGCATTTTTATTCTTGTTGTAATACCCGAACCTGCCCCCAAAATTCCAGCCGAATTCTGCCCCGATTCCATTGATCCTGTATCCGGTGGTGGCATTGTTGTCAACATCTATTTCGAGAAAAATATTGTTATTCTCTGCCAGCAACATGGGATTTGCAACACGCAATTTAATATATAACCAATCAGCATCATTACTGACAGCCATTTCTTTAAAATCAATCATATTGCAATCATCCGATGAGTCGGTAACTTTTTCCGTAATTTTTGCCCAGTCACTCATCAAGCCATCAAGCATAATTTTCTGGGCTTTTGTGGCAAAGGACATGCTCAACAAAATAAAAAGGGAAGCAAAAAACTTATTCATATGTATTAAGTTGCAATCAGATAAGCATATAAACCCTGAAAACCTGAAAAAGTTTCAATTTTGCCATTATAAGTCATTGCCATCGTATTTTTTCCGGTTTCTTTCAGAAATAAGTTGATATCGATATCATTTTCAGAATCCACAATTTCAAAACCATGCCTTTGCAGCAGATTGGAAGCAAGCGCCTTAAACAGTTCTGAACCCACAAGGCCAGCCTTTCTGCTGTAGTGAATTGTCTGACTGAACATCAGTTTTAACGGATCAAAAAACAAATCGTGTCTGTTAAAATATCCACCTATAACGCCCGAATAAATCAAATCTTCGGGAATACCGGTAATAAAAGGTTTTCCGGGCGACATCAACATAATTTCATCAGCCATTTTAAATGCCAGATTGATATCGTGTGTGCTGATAATGATCGTTTTATTGTTTTCGGAACATAAGCGCCTGAGCAGCATCATGAGATCGATCTTGCTCGGAAAATCAAGGAAGGCAGCCGGTTCATCCAGGATGATGACCGGTGTCAGCTGCGACAGTGATTTAGCAATCATCGTCTTTTGCTTTTCGCCATCGCTGAGTTCATCAAAATACCTGTTTTCGAGGTGTCTGATACCCACCTGTTCAAGTGACTGATACACAATTTTCCGGTGCCCCGGCTCAAGCCGGCCGAAAAAGCCGGTGTATGGCTGGCAACCTGTTGCTGCCACATCAAACACGGTCATTTTAAAACCTTCTGGTTTATCGGTGAGTACAATGCTCAGCATTTTTGCTAATTCAGATGGGTTTACGGTATTTACAGAATGTCCGCATATTTTTGATTTACCTTCCAATACGGGCTGAAATCCTGACATCGTACGCAAAAGTGTTGATTTGCCTGCACCATTGGGTCCAATAAGACACACAAAAACACCCATACCGAACGAAAAATTAATTTTCGCGGAAACAACTGTCTGTTTGTAACCCGTGAAGTACCCGATACTCAGGTCGGTTGCCTTTACAACACTTTGGTTATCTTCTGGAATCATTCAGGTATTGTATCAGTTTATTTTGGTCTTCAGAATTACATAAATTACCACCGGTGCCCCGATGAGTGCGGTTACAGCATTTACCGGTAACGCCCCATCAAACACAGGCAAACGTGCAATCAGGTTACACAATATGGCCAGTATTGCTCCGAGAAGAGCGGAAACCGGCATGAGCAGCCGGTGATCGGACGTACCAAGCAATGCCCGCCCCAGATGTGGCACCGCAAGGCCGATAAAAGCAATTGGTCCGCAAAAAGCGGTGATAAAGGCTGTGATGAAACCCGAGCTTAAAATGATTAACAGTTTGGCCATACGGATATTCAGGCCCAGATTGCTGGCATAGTTATCGCCCAAAAGCATCAGATTTAAAGGCTTCACGAGCATGAAAGCCCCGAAGAGTGCCAGAAGACCTGTAACGACAAAAAACGGAAGCTCTGAAAGCGGGACATCCGAAAAACTCCCTAAGCCCCAAACCACGTAACGTCTGAGATCTTCCTTCATGCTGTAAAATTTGAGTATGCCCACAGCCGAAAAAGTGAGATAGCCAATCATGATGCCAAATACGAGCAGATTCACAGGGCTACGCAGTCGTGGTGCAAACAGCAGAATTGTACCCAGAACAGCTACCGAGCCTATAAAAGCAGCTACCGTAATCACCATATCGCCGGGCAAACCTGCTGATGAAAGAGATATACCACCAAGGCTTCCGGTGAGCATCAACACAAGCGCCACCCCGAGGCTGGAACCTGAACTGATGCCGAGTATTGACGGATCGGCAAGGGGATTACGAAACAAAGTCTGCATCTGCAGTCCGCCCACCGCAAGCCCGGCTCCCGCCACAATGGCTGTGATTACCTGTGGCAATCGCACTTTCAGTATGATCACATTCCAGGTCACATCAGCATCTGTACCACTGAATGCGTTCAACACACCCGAAAGAGGAATGTATACAGGACCCGTTATCAGGTTCAGGGCAAACAACAACGCAAGCAAAAAAAACAAGACCAGAAAAACCGACATCCTGAATCCGGCAGAGCGCCTGTGTATATTTGCCTTCAGCAGCATCATTTCAGAAATTGATAATACACCTGTTTGCGGCCGGGCAAAAGTTCCGGATGAAAACAGCTAATAAGGTCAGCCAGAATGATATCGGGTTGGGTAACACCCTCCTCATAATAGGGCGTCAGAAAGGAGTTGCAGCACACGACCTTTTTTTGCCTGAAGGCTTTAAAAAGCGCATATTTTTCGTTTTCGGCAAGCAGCATCTGTTGGTCATACATTTTGGGATTGTTTACCAGAATACGCCAGAAATCGGCTTCACGGGCCTGATTGTAAACTTTTTCGAAACCCAGTGCTATGGATGCCCGTTCCGGTGTTGACCGCCAGAGGTATTTGGCACCCGCATCGGCATACAGTGCAGCCATATAGCTTTTTCCACCCGAAACATACCAGATACCGTCGTACATATTTCCGTCAAATACCGTTGGCCTATCTGTGGTGCTCTTTGCAAGACCAGCCAGTTGGTTGTAATTATTTTCAATATTTTTGAAAAGACTGTCAGCAAGCGCTTCGGTTCCGGTAAGTACGCCGGCAAATTTAATCCATTCAGCACGCGCCAGAGGTTTGTCTTCAAGATAATCGGCAAAAGGAACCAGCACGGCACCCACACCATCCAGATCAGGCAATTGCTGTTCCTGATATACCGAAGCCAGTAAAATGTCGGGATCTGATTCAATAATCCTTTCACGGTTCAACTGCTGCCCCTTCCCTATTTCGATAACGAGACGCTTTGAAATTTTAAGTTTGACCGCCTCATTAAAAATATAATCAGCATCAGAAACACCGGTAAGCAAGTTCAGTTTTTGCAACCTGTCAAGAAATGAAATAGCTGTACTTGAGGTAACGGCAATGCTACGCACCGGAATCCTGATGACTGTATAGCCTTTGGGAATGGCCGGTGACTCTTCATCGCGCGGAACAAACAATAATTTTGAGGAGTAGGTAGCTGAATCCCATGGATTTTTTACCAATACAGCCCGGTAACCACCAACATGGCCAATGTTAAACAAACCTGAATAAACAGCCCTGAATGAGGTATCTGCTATAAAATCCTTTTCTGCGTTCTGATTGATATTTGTTTTGCATGACATCAGGGCCAGCATAATGATTAACAACAGCAAGGCTTTGGTGAGAAAGGCGTTTGATTTCATAAGCTTAATCAAACAGTTGTTCATCACGTTCGAGTAACAAAATTGAATGATGCTGAACGATGGAATATTTTTCGGATCCAATATTCACCTCAATCGCACCTTTTTGCATAAAGATGGCCAGATCGCCAACTTTGGCCTGGAGGGGAAGGTAACGGGCATGTTCTTCTGATTTCTTCCAGGGTTCGGCATTGTCTTCACCCGGAAGCGGAATGGGATAGCCCGGCCCGGTTTTCACAATATAGCCATACTGAACTTCTTCTTTTTCAGTATAACCCGGTGGCAGGAACAACCCACTGCGTGTTTTGGATGAAGCGGTTTTGATTTTTATCAGCACCCTGTCGCCAACAACCAGTATATTTTTAAGCTTGTCTGTACTCATCGAAACAACAATATTTTTAAGACCCTGATGGGTTGCAAAGATATAAAACATGACTCATTGTGCCGGAACATTTAATTTACTGATTATGGATACTAAAAAAATAGCTTGCTAATCTTCAGTTACCGGCTATGTATGTATATTTGCAGCTATCAAACGACAACATTCAGGCTTTAAATAAAAAACTTGTAATTCAATATATTATGGAATCCGTTTCACCAAACATTTTTGTAAGTGACATCAATAGCACGATTGATTTCTATTCCCGACTGGGTTTTAAACTGATAGCTACTGTTCCCGAAACCGGTGATCTTGTATTTGCTATGATGATGTGTGGCAAAGTTACCTTCATGTTTCAGACATTTGAGAGTCTGGCCGGTGAATTGCCTTTAATCAGCCGGCAGCCGGGAGGTTCTTTGCTCTTCTATATTCAGATAAAGGGAATAAGAAGTTTTTATGAACAGATTAAAGATCAGGTCACCATTGTGAAAGGGCTTGAAAAAACCTTTTACGGGGCAACAGAATTTTCAATTCAGGACAACAATCAGTATATATTAACATTTGCTGAGGACGAACTGTAAGAGCAATAAGGTTTTACAGGAAGAATCATTGGCTGGCACACACGGATATCAAACGCCACAATGCCATTTTTTTAGTTGATTTGTGCTGCAGAAAAAAAAGTACAATAAAATAAACTTCAGCAATTGTATGTTATTTATTCATGATTATGTAATTTTACAGTGCTATGTTAAAAATCTACCACTCAATGCATAAATGGCTGTTGGTTTTGTTAATTTGTCTCCCATGGCAACTTCTTGCCCAGGATAAAGACGTAATGTTCATTGAAGGGCATTTGTACTCACTCGAACATAAAGCACTGGCTTACGCACATATAATTATACCAAATCAACATATAGGTACCATTTCTGATACTTCAGGTAAATTCGTACTGCCGTTAAAATACGGTGATACCATCATGATCAGTCATATGGGGTACATGACCAGGTTCATCTATTTTACAAAAAACACATATATTTATAATAACACACTCGAAATCATACTTTTACCAAATACATTTGAGTTAAAAGAGGTGGTAATAAGACCTTTTCCAAAAGACTGGGATGAATTTAAAGAAGTATTCACAAATTTGAAATTACAGGATGAGCCTCAGGTGAATATGGATATGGCTAAAATGGGTGTCAGGCAGTATGTGAGACCTGAAAACGGGTTTGGTGTAACTGCGATGGGGCCGGTTCAGGCAATTTACAATTTGTTTAGTAAGGATGCCAAAAAGCAAGAATTGCTGGCTAAACTGAAACAGAATGATAAAGTTGAGAAAAGAGCACGAGTCCGCTACAACGAACAACTCATCAGCCGGTTAACAGGAATTTCGGATAAGGAAACCATCATACGTTTTATGAAATACTGTAAACTTGATAATACCTATATTCTGGCCCTGAGTGATTATGAACTCTATCTTGCCATCCTCGACTGTTATAAATCATTTGGCCAATGTTCTAACAATCAATAAAATATAACAGAACTTAAAATTCAGGCAGTAAGCATTTCTACATCAGCGTATCAAAAGTACAGTGTTTGTCCATTAATCATTAACTTTGCGACTGGTCCAATTCAATGCATGCATAGTTTATGAATGAACAATTTTTTCAGGATTTCAGGAAGCATATTATAGGTGATAACCTGTGGTTTAATTCACCTTATGGTACAAAAAAACTTATTTATGCCGACTGGGTTGCAAGTGGAAGACTGTATGAACCCATTGAAAAAAAAATAACGGAAACGTTTGGTCCCTGGGTGGCCAATACGCATACCGAAACCAATGAAACCGGCACATTAATGACCAAGTCATACCAACTTGCTCATAAAATTATTAAAAAGCATGTGAATGCAGGCCCGTATGATGTGATTATTACAACCGGGTTTGGCATGACCGGAGCCGTTGCCAAGTTGCAACGAATATTGGGACTCAAACTATGTGCACATGCTGACAAGGGATTATGCTTTAAGTCAAAGGACCGTCCGGTAGTGTTTATCACACATATGGAGCATCATTCCAATCAAACATCCTGGCTTGAGACAGTAGCTGAAGTTGTAATTGTTGGTCATACACCTGATTTGTTGGTGGATGCAGATGATCTGGAAGCCAAACTTATCGCCTATAAGGACAGAAGTTTTAAAATTGGCTCATTCACCGCTTGTTCAAATGTAACCGGTGTTATTCCTGATTACCATAAATTAGCCGGCCTGATGCATAAATACGGAGGAGTCTGTTTTATTGATTTTGCTGCTTCAGCCCCTTATGTTGATATGAATATGCATCCGGAGGATCCTATGGAAAAACTTGACGGAATCTATTTCTCACCCCACAAATTCCTTGGAGGACCAGGAACTTCAGGTGTATTGATTTTCGATTCTTCCTTATATAACAATCCGGTTCCTGATCAGCCCGGAGGTGGTACCGTTGACTGGACCAATCCGTGGGGAGAGTATAAATACATTGATGATATTGAAATCAGAGAAGATGGAGGTACGCCCGGTTTTTTGCAAACCATAAAAACAGCTTTGTGTATTGAGCTTAAAAATCAATTGGGAACTCAAAACATACATGCCCGTGAAAAAGAACTGGTTAAAATTGCATTCAGAGAATTCCGGAAAATTCCGGGAGTCCACATTCTGGCCGATCACCTCGAAGACCGGCTTGGCATCTTTAGCTTTTATATCACCAATATTCATTACAATCTGGTGGTAAAACTCCTGAACGATCGCTTTGGAATTCAGGTCAGGGGCGGATGTGCCTGCGCCGGAACATACGGCCACATATTACTTGATGTTAGTTATGAAATTTCAAAAATTATCACTGATAAAATCAATACAGGCGATTTATCTGACAAACCCGGCTGGATACGCGTTTCGCTTCACCCCACAATGACTGATGCCGAGCTTTATTTTATTATTGATGCCATCAGGCAGATCAGCATCATGCACAAAGAATGGCAAAGCGATTATGTGTATAACAAACGAACCAATGAATTCAGACATATTTCAGAACCTGAAGATAAAACTTCAATTATTGCTGACTGGTTTAAGTTTTAAGATATTCAATAACAATTACTTGTAAAATCAAATCACAGATTGACCGCATTTCAAATAAGAAATGCGGTTTTTCGTTATCATCAAACAACCTTACCCTACCACTCGTTTTTGTATTTTTGCATTTTAAAACTCATAAAGATGACCATACAGGCAAATAAATTAAAAAAAGAACCACAGCCTGAACCAAAAGAACAGCCAGCCAAGCCAGTTGTGAAAAAAGCACCGGCCAAAGCTAAAAAAGATACATCGCGATTCAGAAACGAAAAACTGGCTGTTGTTCTTGGATTCCTGCTGATTGTAACGGGCATTTTTACTGCAATTGCACTCACATCCTATTTTTTTACCTGGCAGATTGACTTCGATAAAATAGAAACCCTTACATTTTCAGAAATTCTGGCCGGAAAAACCATCATTACAAATATAACCGGCTCATTGGGAGCAGCACTTTCACATCTACTTATTTATCAATGGTTTGGAATAGGATCCTACGCATTTTCATTTGTGCTGATTCTCTTTGGGATTAAATTGGCTCTCAAAACCAGTTTGTTGCCTTTGTTCAGGTCATTCAGGTTTTCGTTTTACTTTTTAATTTACTCATCACTGCTTTGTGGATTCCTGTTTTCAGATTATACAAATGCATTGGGTTTAATGGGCGGAAACTTTGGTAAAACAATAGGAATCTGGATGATAAATGCACTTGGAAGTTCAGGCTACATCCTGCTTTTAGTCTTTCTGTTTATCGCCTTTACCAGTTTTACACTGAACTTCCCGTACAACTACATCAAAAAACTGGCTGAAGAAAGAAAGTTGAAGCAAATTGCAAAAGAAGAAGCTGTAAGACAATACAATGAAACGCTTAAATCAGGTCAGATCAGAAAGGAAGATATTTACAATACCGCCGAATATGCTGTAAAAGACCATGAAAAGGACTTAATTACCTCTTCGCAGAAACATGAGGACTCAGATTCGGATGAAGATGAAGATGAGGTTTTTTTGATAAAAAATAAAGTCAACAAACCAAAGGATACCGGAAAAGTCAACACAAGGCAAGCCGAATCGCAAGATACTGAAGCCAACGAAATTGAATTAACCATCGAAAACGTTTCTCCTGCCATTCCTCCGGCAAAAAAAACTGCTGAACCTGAAAAAATTTCTGATATTGTTCAAAACCATCAGGTTATAAAAGATGACATCAGACACAATACGATTGATGTACCTTATGACCCTACACTCGATCTGCCTGATTACAAATATCCTCCGGTTGAAATCCTTGAAAACTATGGCTCTGACACCGTTAGTGTACAAAAAGATGAACTTGAGACCAATAAACGCAGAATTGTTGAAACACTGAACAATTATCAGATTGATATACAAAAAATTAAGGCAACAATTGGCCCGACAGTTACATTGTATGAAATAGTACCTGCTCCGGGTGTAAGGATATCGAAAATTAAAAACCTCGAAGACGATATTGCCCTGAGTCTTTCAGCTTTAGGTATTCGTATTATAGCTCCCATCCCGGGAAAAGGCACAATTGGTATTGAAGTTCCTAATCAGAATCCTGAAATTGTTTCGATGCGGTCGATTCTGAATTCCGAAAAATTCATCAATACCAAGTATGAACTGCCTATCGGATTGGGTAAAACCATTGCCAATGAATGTTTTATTGCCGACCTTGCCAAAATGCCGCATTTACTGATGGCCGGAGCTACGGGGCAAGGTAAATCAGTTGGTTTGAATGCCATTATCACTTCACTGCTTTATAAAAAACACCCCTCGCAATTAAAATTTGTACTGGTCGACCCCAAAAAGGTTGAACTAACGCTCTTCTCAAAAATTGAAAGACATTATCTGGCTAAACTTCCGGATTCAGAAGAAGCAATTATTACTGATACGCGGATGGTTGTGAGGACTTTAAACTCATTGTGCATTGAAATGGACCATCGTTATGAACTTCTGAAAGATGCACAGGTTCGTACGATAAAGGAATACAATGCAAAATTCATTGAGCGCAGGCTGAATCCAAACCACGGGCATAGTTATTTACCCTACATTATTCTGGTGGTAGATGAATTTGCTGATCTGATTATGACTGCCGGCAAAGAAATTGAACTTCCCATCACCCGTCTCGCCCAATTGGCCCGGGCAATCGGAATCCATTTAATCATTGCCACGCAGCGTCCTTCGGTGAACATTATTACCGGTACAATTAAGGCAAACTTTCCGGCACGCATCGCATTCAGGGTAAGCTCAAAAATTGATTCGCGAACCATTTTGGATACCGGCGGTGCCGACCAGCTGATTGGTCGTGGAGACATGCTTTTATCAACCGGAAGCGACCTGCTCAGGTTGCAGTGTGCATTTATCGATACTCCTGAAATTGACCATCTTACTGAGTTTATTGGCTCACAGCGGGGGTATCCTGAAGCCTTTAACCTACCCGAATATGCCGAAGAAGGCGCCGCAGAAAAGGAAGATTTTAATCCCAATGAACGCGATGATCTGTTCGAAGATGCAGCACGCATTATCGTTGCCAATCAGCAGGGATCCACATCGTTATTGCAGCGCAAACTTAAATTGGGTTACAACCGTGCCGGCCGGATTATCGACCAACTGGAAGCTGCAGGAATCGTTGGACCATTTGAGGGAAGCAAGGCGCGTGAAGTGAGGGTTCCGAATGAACAGGCTTTGGAACAATATTTGAATCAACTGGCCCGAAATAAAAATATTAATTTATAACATGAAAAGAATTCAATTCGTTTTTTTGGCAATATTCATTGCATCAACCTGTTTCTCACAGAATAACAACAATAAAGCACAGGCCTTGCTCGATCGCACCTCTGCAGCAATCAAGGCCTATAAAAACATGAAAGTTGAGTTTTCGTATGATATGGACAACAAAGAATCGAAGATTCATGAAAGTAAAAAGGGGTTGCTTTTGGTAGAAGGCGAAAAATACCGGCTGAATATTGCCGGGCAGATTATCATCAACGACAGCAAAGCCGTTTACACCTATATCCCTGATGCAAAAGAGGTTCAGATTAATGAACTGGGCGATAAAGATGATAATATCACACCCACATCCTTGCTTGATTCATACCAGAAAAAATACAGGATAAAATACATTCGCGAAGAAATGCAGGGCGCTGCCAACGTAATGGTGATTGACCTCCTGCCACTCGAAGGAAAAAAGTTTTTTAAAATCCGGGTTGTAATCGACACTAAAAAAAATCAACTGGTAAGTTTTGCACTGCACGACAAAAACGGAAACATTTATTCATACAACATTTCAGTTTTCCAGACCAACCTCGAAATGAAAGCCAATACCTTTGTTTTTAAAGCCAGCGATTATCCCGGAGTTGAAGTTGTGGATATGAGGTAGTGGAGGCATTAGGCATCAGGCAATAGGCAATAGGCAATAGGCATCAGGAAAATAGCAAATGAACCCGAACTTATAATTCATAATTAAAAATTAAAAATTAAAAATTAAAAATTA
>CAZKCK010000088.1:0-15731 GCA_964550695.1 uncultured Bacteroidales bacterium
AATAATTCATGCTTCTAAAGTTTTGCTGTTCACAATCTTTCCGTTTACCTTTGCCGGTCTAATGCTCAACCCAAATCAAAATCTTTCAACCATGAAGAAAAGTTTCTTTTTACTAACCGCAATTACCCTGCTGATGTTTACAGCCTGCAAAAACAGCAATAAAACCGCTGTTGATCCCAACAACCCGTTTTTTACCGAATACACCACACCTTTTCAGGTACCACCATTCGATAAAATTGATACCACTCATTATCTTCCAGCTTTTGTTGAAGGCATGAAACAGCAAATGGCTGAAATTGATGCCATTGTAAACAATACCGAAGCTCCGTCCTTTGATAACACCATTCTGGTTTTCGACAAATCAGGAAAAATGCTGACCCGGGTGAGCAAGGTGTTTTTTAACCTTACCGAAGCCCATACCAACGAACAGCTTCAGGCACTCATGCGCAAACTTAGCCCCATGCTTTCAAAACATGGCGACGATATCAGCATGAACCCCAAACTGTTCGAACGCATTAAAGCCGTTTATGACAAAAGAAACGAATCGGGCCTCGATTCACAACAGGTAAGGGTGACTGAAAAATACTATCGTGATTTTGTGCGTCAGGGAGCCAATCTTTCAAAAGAACAACAGGATGAACTGCGCAAAGTGAATGAGGAACTCTCGTTGCTGCAGATTTCATTTGGCGATAACCTATTGGCTGAAACCAACAAAAACTTCAAACTGATCATCGACAACCAGAAAGACCTCGACGGCCTGCCACAGGGTGTGATTGATGCCGCTTCAGAACAGGCAAAGGCTGACAGTATGGAAAGCAAATGGGTATTTACGCTAGCAAAACCCAGCATGATCCCGTTCCTGCAATATGCCAAAAACCGCGAACTGCGTGAAAAAATCTACCGTGGATATTTTATGCGTGGCAACAATGGCAATGCCAATGATAATAAGGAGATAGTTTCGAAAATTTCGAAACTGCGTGTTCAGCGTGCAAAACTTCTCGGATATGAATCATATGCAGCGTATGTTATTGATGATAACATGGCTAAAACCCCGGCCAATGTTGATCAGTTCCTGAAAAAACTCTGGGATTTTGCGCTTCCCAATGCAAAAGCTGAAGTTGCTGAAATGCAGAAAATTATTGACAAGGAAGGTGGAAAATTCAAACTGCAGTCATGGGATTGGTGGTATTATTCAGAAAAAGTACGCAAAGAAAAGTACGATCTGGATGAAAATGAGTTAAAACCCTATTTCAGCCTCGACAATGCACGTGACGGGATGTTTATGGTAGCCAATAAATTGTATGGCATTACCTTTGAAAAACTTACTGATCTGCCTGTTTTTCAGAAAGATGTTGAAGTTTTTGAAGTGAAGGAGAAAGATGGCAAACATCTCGGGATTCTTTACCTTGATTATTATCCCCGTGAATCAAAACGTGGTGGTGCATGGTGTACTGATTTCCAATCGGCTGGCTGGGACAATGGTAAAAAGGTTGATCCCATTGTCAGCATTACCTGCAATTTCACACCCCCCACCAAAGATACCCCTGCATTGCTCAACTGGGACGAGACCAGTACGTTGTTCCATGAATTTGGTCATGCACTGCATGGTTTGTTTACCGAGGGCAAATTCAACCGTACTGCCGGAAATGTTCCGCGCGATTATGTTGAACTCCCTTCACAGATTATGGAAAACTGGGCTGGTGATGCTGAAGTGATGAAAGCGTATGCCAAACATTACAAAACCGGTGAAGTGATTCCTGATCAGTTAATTACGAAAATTGTAAACAGCGGACGTTTTAATCAGGGTTTCGAAACTGTGGAATACATTGCTGCTTCCATCCTCGACCTTAATTACCAGGAAATGACCGAGCCCAAAGATGTTGATGTGGTTGCTTTTGAAAAGGCTGCGATGGATAAGATCGGACTCATCGATGAGATTATCCCGCGCTATCGTTCAACTTATTTTGCACATATTTTCAGTGGCGGTTATGCTGCCGGTTATTATGTATATTTATGGGCTGCTGTGCTTGACGCCGATGCTTTCAATGCATTCAAGGAGTCGGGTAACATTTACAATCCCGAACTTGCTGCAAAATTCAGGAAACATTGCCTGCAGCAATGCGGCGATGATGAAGGTATGGTACAATACCGCAAATTCCGTGGTCAGGATCCGGCCATTGAGCCATTGCTGAAACGCAGGGGACTCAAATAAGTTAAATCTGAAAGTAATTCAAAAGCCTCTGAGAAATCAGGGGCTTTTTTATTTATTATCACCCTGAAGTTCAGTGACTCAATATAAAATTCGGCCGATTTAAAAACACTATTTTTCATTTAACCCAAATCAAAGCCTTTTCTGAAGCAACAACCCTTCCGATAACAGTAGCATGATTGATGCCCTTGTTTTTCAAGGCTGTGAGCATTTCAACAGATTGGCCATGAGGAAGGCTGAAAACCAGACCGCCAGAGGTTTGGGCATCGGCCAGAATGAGTTGCATCAGATGTGTAACAGCATCATCAAAATGAACCATTTCTTTCACGAAATCGAGGTTATTTATTGTTCCGCCGGGAATAGCTCCGGCAAGTGCCAGCTCATACACGCCATTCATCAGGGGTACTTCTTTGGATTCGATTTCAATTCCACAGCCTGAACCTTCGGCCATTTCCTTCAAATGCCCCAGCAGTCCGAAACCTGTAATATCGGTACATGCATGTATAATGAATTTTTCGGCTACCTCAGCGGCTGTTTTATTCAACATGGACATGTATGTTGTAGCTGATTTGATTTGTTCAGCAGATGCGAGGCCTTGTTTGGCGGCAGTAGCAATAATACCGGTTCCCAAAGGTTTGGTAAGAATCAGCACATCACCGGGTTTTGCTCCGGAATTCAAAAGTATCCTGCCCGGATGAACCAATCCGGTGACAGCAAGGCCGAATTTGGGTTCAGTATCATCAACCGTATGCCCTCCTATAATAGGAATCCCGGCTTCAGCCGCCTTGTCTGATGCGCCGAGCAGAATATCCTCCAGTACTTTTACAGGTAACCTTTGCGATGGAAAGGCTGCAATATTTAATGCAAAGATGGGTTTTGCACCCATCGCATAAATATCGCTGAGTGCATTTGCAGCTGCAATAGCGCCAAAGTCGTACGGATTGTCAACCACCGGAGTAAAAAAATCAAGCGTCTCTACAATGGCCGTATCATCATTTAATTTGTAAACTGCTGCATCATCGGAAGTTTCGTTCCCAACAATCACGGCCGGTACATGTATACGCGGGATTTTTTTCAGGACGGCTTCAAGCACCTGCGGCCTGAGTTTGCAGGCACAACCCAGTCCATGCGTAAATCTTGTAAGTTTAATTTCTTCATCTGCTGCTAATGTATCTGCCTTGCCCTGCACACCAAGTTTCCTGACAACTTCCACTACCTGTCTGCCGGCTTGTTCCACATCGGCTTCCGATAGAAATTTGCCCGTCGAAAAACGTATGGTACCCATTGCCCAGTCAACGGGTACATTCATGGCTTCGAGCACCCTTGAAACTTTCACATCACCCGCATGACATGCTGCACCTGCTGAAGCAGCAACACCTGAAAGTTCTGACAATAATGTATTGGCTTCGATGCCATAAAATGAAAGACTCAAAGTGTTGGGAAGCCGTTCTTCAGGATGACCATTGAGACGGACATCGGGTAAATCAGCAATAATTGACTCATGAAGTTTGTCGCGCAGCATGATGTAACGTTTTGCATTTTCTTCAAGATCGCGCAAAGCCGTTTCGCATGCTTTTCCAAATCCGGCTATTTCGAGCACATTTTCAGTACCCGCACGCATATTAAATTCATGATCAGCACCATGTATCAGTTTTTCAGGTTTTAATCCCTGCCTGATATAAAGTGCACCAATCCCTTTGGGCGCATACAATTTGTGACCTGCTATACTCAGCATATCCGCATGCATTGATTTTACATCCACTGGTATTTTTCCAACACTCTGGGCTGCATCGCAATGAAAAATAATTCCATGCTCCTGTGCAATTTTGCCAATAGCTGCAACCGGCTGAATTGTACCAACTTCATTGTTGGCATGCATGATTGTGATCAGGATGGTGCTTTTTGTGATTGCCTTTTCAACGTCTTCCACCTGCACCCGGCCATATTCATCAACAGGCAGGGTTGTAATTGTAAAGCCTCTGGTTTGTAAAAATGCACATACTTCTGTAACTGCAGGATGCTCAACCGCCGATGTAATAATATGATTGCCTTTATGTTGCAGAGCATAGGCCATGCCTTTGATTGCAAGATTATTCGATTCAGTTCCACCCGATGTAAATATAATTGCGTCTGGGTTGCAATTAATCAGGGCCGACACATTCCGGCGGGCTTCTTCAACCGCCAGCCGCGCTTTGGTTCCATAAAGGTGTGAACTTGAGGGATTGCCAAAAATCATGTCCAGAAATGGTCTCATGGCTGCGGCAACTTCAGGGTCGATGGGAGTGGTGGCGTTGTAATCTAAATATATCGGTGACATAGCATATTTTAAAGAAAACAAATTTACGTCATACTTCTTAAATTTTGCCCTGTTCCGGCATTACTTCCTTAATTTCGTACATTTGATCTGATTTACCTCAATTTACTGATATGTCATGGATTTATCTATTTATTGCCGGACTGCTTGAAATTGGCTGGCCTCTTGGGATGAAACTCTCGCAAACAACGCATTATAAAACTTCATGGATTGTGTTTTCGGTTATTTGTATGGCCGGTAGTGGTTATTTTTTGTGGTTGGCTCAAAAAAATATTCCGATGGGCACTGCTTATGCCATCTGGACGGGTATTGGTGCGCTTGGTGCATTCACGTTCGGCATCCTGATGTTCAGAGATCCGGTAAATACCTGGCGCATGGTTTCGGCAATGTTCATCATTATGGGAATAGTTGGGCTGAAACTCACAAGCGGGTAAAACTATTTTTATGGTAATTATGAACTACGTCTGTAACTTTACGAGCCTATACTATGTCATATTACCTGTGTTTTCAGAATTTACTGACTTTAATAATTATTCTCTATGGAATTGCAGATCGATAGCCTGAACAAACAGTACAGCAACGGCGTAATTGCACTTGACAATGTGTCACTTGTAATCAGCAAGGGTATGTTTGGCCTGCTTGGCCCCAACGGAGCCGGGAAATCATCACTCATGCGCACACTTGCAACGCTGCAGGATGCTGACAGTGGTACAGTGAAACTTGGTGATATTGACGTACTGAACGATAAGGATTCAGTGCGCAAAGTTCTGGGCTATCTGCCTCAGGAATTTGGTGTTTATCCGCGCACTTCAGCTGTAGAATTGCTGGAGCATCTGGCAGTATTAAAGGGCTTTTCAAACAAGGCTGAGCGACGTGAAATGATTGAACATCTGCTCATTAAAACCAATCTGTACGACCACAGAAAAAAAGCAGTCAGCAGTTACAGCGGTGGGATGCGGCAACGGTTTGGTATCGCACAATCACTGATCGGGAATCCAAAACTTGTGATTGTTGATGAACCTACCGCAGGCCTTGACCCGGGTGAGCGTAACAGGTTTTACAATATTCTGAGTGAAATAGGCGAGAATGTGATTGTAATTCTTTCAACGCATATTGTGCAGGATGTACGCGAACTATGCCCACGTATGGCCATCATGGATCAGGGGAAAGTGCTTTTCAGCGGAAATACCGATGATGCCATTCTCCTGGTCAAAGGGAAAGTTTGGGAGAAAAAAGTAACCAAGAATGAATTATTGCAATACAAGGCTGATTATAAAATAGTTTCAGATAAGCTTGTGGGAGGTATGCCACTGATTCATGTTTTTTCTGACACTGAACTCAATAACGGGTTTACCAAAGCAGAAGAAAACCTTGAGGATGTGTTTTTTGCCAAATTAAATGAACTGGTTTAACCTTTATTTCAGCTAACTATGTGGATATTTATAAAATATGAATGGAAGTATTGGCTTCGCTCACCAATGCTTTGGATTTTTCTGTTGGTGATTTCACTGATGGTTTTCGGAGCGGTAACCTCAGAAAATATTATGATAGGGGGGAGTGTTGGCAGTGTACATAAGAATGCTCCTTATGTCGTACAGACCTATTATGGTGTAATGTCGCTGATCAGTCTGCTGATGACCACTGCCTTTATGAATGCCACAGCCAACCGTGATTTTCAATATGGCATGTACCAGTTCGTTTTTTCATCTCCCATCAGAAAACGTGATTATTATTTCGGAAAATTTATCGGGGCAGCCAGTATTTCTGTCATTCCGCTTCTGGGTGTTTCTATAGGCTGTCTGATTGGTCCGTTTATGCCCTGGGTGCAGCCTGAAAGGTATGGCGATGTTATCTGGTCAGGGCACATTCAGGGATTGCTCACTTTTGGGATCCCAAACACCATTATTGCAGCCGTTTTGCTGTATGTGCTTGCCGTGCAGTTCAGAAGCAATATCGTATCTTTTATAGGTGCAATGCTGATCCTCGTGCTCTATGTAGTTTCTTCCGGATTTACGCAGGATATTGAAAAAGAGTGGATTGCCAATATATTGGATCCTTTTGGGTTTCGCCCTGAAGGTATTGTTGCAAAATACATGACCGTTGATGAAAAAAATCTTCATGCGGTACCCCTTGTTGGTGCACTGTTATTCAACAGGTTGATGTGGACAGGATTGAGTCTTGTATTGTTGTTTGTTTTTTATTTCAGATTCTCGTTTAACACCCGAAAAGAAAAGGTTAAAAAAGAAGTTCCGGAAGCCGGTTTAACTGCAAAACCTGTAAATTCTGACATATCCCTTAATCCTGATGCATCAGGCATGTTTAAATGGCAAACCCTGTGGTACCTTATTCGTTTCGAAACCAAAGCCATCATTAAAAATCCTACATTTATCATCATTGTAATCATCGGACTGATGAACCTTGTTGGAAGCTTCACAAGTTTTACAGGCCGTTATGGTGTTGACCAGTACCCGGTTACGTATGATATTGTGGATGCTATCCGTGGATCATTTTATCTGTTCCTTATTGCCATCATCACATTTTACAGCGGCGTACTGGTGTGGAAAGAGCGTGATGCCAAAATTGACGAAATACTGGATTCAACACCCATCAGGGCCGGGTTGATGTTTTCTTCAAAACTGATTGCGATGCTGGCCGCCACCGCTTTTGTTATCTGCTGCAGCATATTGATGGGAATCATTGCTCAGGTGCTTTTCGGATATTACAGATTTCAATTGGATGTGTATTTTAAATCGCTGCTGGTGCTTGACTTGCTGTCGTTTGCCTATTTAATTGCCATTGCACTTTTCTTTCATTATATCATCAACAACCGCTACATTGCTTATTTTGCATTCATTGCCTTTATGATTGTAAATCAGTTTATCTGGGGGTTACTCGAGATCAACAGCAATATGCTGAAGTATGGCGGAACACCCAGCGTAACATATTCTGATATGAATGGTTTCGGACCTTTTGTACAGTCACTTGCATGGTTCAATGTTTACTGGATCATCTTCAGCGTCATTGTATTACTCATTACCTACACGTTTTTTATCCGTGGAAAAGAACAGGAATTCAGGTACAGATTACGAACCGCATTTATTTCAGTAAAAAGTAATAAGACAGCACTTTTCATTTTCACCGGATTGTTTGCGGTTTGCGGCAGTTTCGTCTATTACAATACAAATGTCCTGAACACCTACGACACATCCAAAGAGTCAGAAAACAAAAGTGTTGAGTATGAAAAAACATATAAAAAGTATGAAAATTTAGTTCAACCGAGATATTTCAAACTCAATTATATAATTGATTTACTGCCATATCAGCGCAGTATGACGGCCAATGTTGAGGCCTGGGTGCGGAATATATCCGATAAACCCATCAATGAGATTCATTTTACGATGCCTCAGATTTCGGATAGTGTTCAAATTACCATAGCCGGGAGCAAAATCAAAATCCGCGACAACCGTCTGGGTTACCGTATTTATTCGTTGAATTCCCCTCTTCAGCCGAAAGATTCAATGCTCATCAGAATTGATTTGTGGAAACTCTCAAAAGGGTTTGAAAACGAAGTCAGTTTTACACAACTCACCCAAAACGGTACATTTTTCAATAATACCGACATCTTACCATCAATCGGCTACAACTCTCAGGGCGAGATCAGCGACAAGAATAAACGGGTGAAATTAAAACTCCCCAAACGGATTCGCATGCCCAAATTAGATGAAAAGGATCTGACGGCACGCGGGAATACATATTTTATATTTGATTCTGACTGGGTTGAAGTGAATACCACCATCAGCACTGCGCCTGATCAGATTGCAATTGCTCCCGGAAGTCTTGTAAAATCATGGGAAGCCAACGGTAAAAGGTATTTTAGCTATAAGCTTGACCACAAATCATACAATTTTTACTCGTTTATTTCAGCCCGATATGAGGTTGCGCGTAAAAAATGGAACGGTATCGATCTTGAAGTCTATTACATAAAACCGCATGCTTACAATGTACCCAATATGCTCAACAGCCTGCAGAAGTCGCTTGAATATTATACTTCCAATTATGGCCCGTATTACCACAAGCAATGCAGAATTATTGAATTCCCGCGTTATGCAGGTTTTGCCCAGGCTTTTCCGGGTACCATGCCCTACAGTGAGGGAATTGGTTTTATCACTGACCTTCGCAAGGTTACAAAGGAAGATATTGATCAGGTATATTATGTGGTAGCGCATGAAATGGCGCACCAGTACTGGGCACATCAGTTTTGTGGGGCGCATATGCAGGGCAGCGTTATGATGGCCGAAAGTTTTGCACAGTATTCAGCCCTGATGGTGATGGAAAAAGAGTATGGAAAAGACAAAATGAAGAAGTTTCTGAGATACGAAATGGATGGCTACCTGAGGGGCCGTAGCAGTGAATTTGAAGCTGAACGTCCGATGATGCTGACTGAAGATCAGGGATATATCTATTATCAGAAGGGAAGCGTGGTGATGTATTACCTCAAGGAAATGATTGGCGAAAATAATGTTAATCAGGCTCTCCGTTCGCTCATCGACTCACTGGCCTACAAGGAACCTCCTTATGCCATTTCAACAGATGCATTACGTGCCTTCAGGAAGGTTACACCTGACAGCCTGCAATACCTGATCACCGATTTGTTTGAGAATATTACCCTGTTTTCAAATCGGGTTACTGAAGTAAAATACACAAAATCAGGCGACGGTTTTGATATTACATTGAAAACAAGTTCTGAAAAATTCCGGGCCGATACACTCGGTAAGGAAACTCCGCTTCCCATGGCCGATTATGTTGATATTGGTGTATTTGCTGAACCAACGAATGACAAGAACCTTGGTAAAGCATTGGTAATGAAAAGAGTAAAAATTACATCCAAAGAGAATGCCTTCACGTTTCATACCAAAGAAAAACCTTACATAGCCGGAATTGACCCCAATAACTATCTGATCGACAGGCAGCCTGAAGATAACCTGAAAAAGCCGGAAGAATTGTGATTTTGTTGTGTATGAAATAGTTAAATTAAAATTTTTTAAATTTTTGTCTTCAGAAAAAGATTTTTTTTGAAAAAAATAAACATAATCATGATATATATGGTTTACTAATGGCGGAATTAAAATTATTTTTTAAATTCGTTGTCAGTTTTCTAAATCATAATATTATTGAGCTATTAAATTTCAAAGCATGAAAAAAATCTCCATTCTGTTGATCACTATTCTGGCCATCAGCACACTTGCATGGTCACAAACCACTAAAAATCCCTGGGCTGTTGGCCTTGGAACCAACCATCCTGACTTTAAGGCTGCCCAGTATCCATTTACTGATTACCTTACAGATGCCTATTGGCAATATAAGGGCATTCCATTAAGAGTTTCTGTTGCCCGTAACCTTTGCAAATCTTTCAATCTTGAAACATCATTCAACATGGTGAAGATGGATAATATTGGAATACCTATAACCGACGATAAATTCTGGGATTTGGATCTGAACCTGCAATACAAACTCGCCAATGGGTATATTCTTAAAAAAGAAGAAACTACAATTGATCCGTACGTGTTTATTGGTGGTGAATTAACCCACTATAATGGTGTAAGTTATGGCGCAGTAATGGGCGGTTTTGGCTTCAATGCATGGCTTACCGAAAAATTTGGTCTGTATGCACAGGGTGCGTATGATTATGTTCCCGATGGCGACAATTATTACCATTTTGCTTTTGGTGCCAAATACCGTTTTGGTATGAAGGACAAAGATAAAGACGGCATAGCCGATAAAGTTGATGATTGCCCCGAAGTTCCGGGTATTGAACAGTTTAAGGGTTGCCCCGATACTGACAAAGACGGAATTCAGGATAAAGAAGACGAATGCCCCACAGTTGCCGGCAAGCCAGAGTTAAAAGGTTGCCCTGATAAAGATGGTGACGGAATAGCTGATAAAAATGATGCTTGCCCTGATGTAGCTGGTCCTGCTACCCTGAATGGCTGCCCTGATAAAGACGGTGACGGCATTGCTGACAAAGATGATAAATGCCCCGATGTTAAAGGACTTCCTGCTCTGAAAGGTTGCCCGGACAAAGATGGTGACGGTGTTGCTGACAAAGATGACCAGTGCCCTGAAAAAGCCGGCCCGGCTTCAAACAAAGGTTGCCCTGTTGAGGTTGAAGCTCCTAAATTTACTTTCGCTCCTGTGATTGTTTATTTTGAGTCAAACAGTGCCAAACTTACCGACAAATACAAAGCCGTTCTGGATGCAGCTATCACAGCTATGGGTGGCAAAACTGACAGTGAATACCTGATCAATGGTTATGCTGACAGTCAGGGCCCGGATGCTTACAATATGAAACTCTCAGAAAAACGCAATCAGGCGGTTGAAGCATATCTCAAAGGCAAAGGCCTTGATGTAAAACTCCTTACTGTTAAGGCTTTTGGTGAAGCCAGCCCGGCAGCAACCAATGATACGCCCGAAGGCCGTGGTTTGAACCGTCGTTGTGAAATAATTCTGAAATAATTGTTTTTCATTATTTTGAAGAACCGGGTCATCCAACAGGACGGCCCGGTTTTTTGTTTTAAAATATTCTGTAAAAGCCATTGTAAGTCAGGATTCCAGACCACAGTTCACCAAATATGTTTGTAATGATTTTTGATACTGTTTCATTTGATATTTCCGCTAAATTTGCCTTGTTAAATATGTGTGTATGATCTCATTTTTTGCAGGAATAGCAGTCTTGTTGTTTGGTTTTTTTGTATACAGCCGCCTTGTGGAGCGCGTTTTTGGTGTTCATCCTGAAAACGTTACGCCAGCTTATGAAATGCAGGACGGGGTTGATTATGTACCCATGGGCTGGGGAAAAATATTTTTAATACAGTTTCTTAACATTGCCGGTCTGGGGCCGGTGTTTGGTGCTATTCTCGGAGCCGCTTACGGCCCGGTGGCGTTTTTATGGATTGCCCTGGGATGTGTGTTCGGAGGTGCGGTACACGATTATCTCAGTGGAATGCTTTCGCTGCGCCTTAAGGGACTCAGCATTGCAGAAATTGTGGGGAAATATCTCGGGATTGGCGTAAAACAGTTTATGCGTGGATTTACATTAATCCTGATGATCATGGTAGGAGCCGTTTTTATCAGTGGTCCGGCTGACATACTTGCCACACTTACCCTGAAGCTGAGCCCGGTGTTTAATCTGACTTTCTGGGCAGTGATTATCATAATCTATTATATACTGGCAACTTTGCTTCCCATCGATAAACTGATCGGAAGAATTTATCCTGTTTTTGGTTTTGCATTGCTTTTTATGGCGGTCGGGATTATTGGAGGAATTTTTTTTCTGGGTTATGGTGCATATATTCCGGAAATAGTACCGGCAAATATGGTGAATATGAAGTCAAATGCAGCGGCATCCCCAATATTTCCGATGATTTTTATCACCGTAGCCTGTGGTGCAGTTTCGGGTTTTCATGCTACCCAGTCACCATTGATGGCACGCTGTTTAAAAAATGAAAAGAAAGGACGGACTGTGTTTTATGGTGCCATGATAGCCGAAGGCATTGTGGCCATGATCTGGGCTGCTGCAGCAATGGCATTCTTCCACGGGGTTCCGCAGCTGAACGAAGCACTTACTTTTAAAACGCCTGCTTTTATTGTAAACGAAGTTTCTGTTACACTACTCGGAAAATTCGGGGGTTTCCTGGCTGTTCTCGGAGTTGTGGCTGCGCCCATCACCACCGGAGATACCGCATTCAGAAGTGCCCGGCTCATTGTTTCCGATTTCCTGCATGTTGATCAGACAAAATTCATAAACCGTATTATTATCAGTCTGCCACTTTTTATTGCCGGCATCGCACTTACCATGTTTAAATTTGAAATTATCTGGAAGTACATGACATGGGCAAACCAAACACTTGCCGTTGTGGTTTTATGGACTGTAACTGTTTATCTGCGCAGGGTCGGGCGTTTCTATTGGATAAGCCTGATTCCGGCCGTATTTATGACGATGGTGGTTACTACCTACATTTTGGTGGCACCTATTGGTTTCAGGTTAAGTATTGCTCCTGCGATGTATGCGGCTTCTGCTATTACTTGTATGTTTCTCATGCTTTTTTATCTGAAAGTAAAGGAGAATATGAATGGGTTGGTAAATTAATATGGCTTATCTCTAAAAAGTCTTTACATAACAAAACGTTTTGAATAAAAATATTTGACATAAATCCAATTTACCTATACCTTTGTAATAAAAGGTTTTATTGCGAACAATAAAATTATATTTATATGATGATCAGGCCATTGATTAAACCCCGTTTTTTAAAAGCTGGTTCGCTGATACGGATAGTGGCTCCCGCCGGAAAAATCCCGGCCAACACGGTTTACAATGCCATCAATGGATTGTACAGTGCCGGATACAGGGTCATTGCCGGAAGCCATGTGTTTGATGAGTATCATCAGTTTGCCGGAACTGATGATGACCGGCTCGAAGACCTGCAGGAAGCCTTTGATGACCCTGATTGTGAAGCAATTCTGATTGCCCGTGGAGGTTACGGCCTGGTTCGCATTATTGACCAGCTCGATCTGGCTGGTTTTATCAATTACCCGAAATGGGTGCTTGGTTTTAGCGATGTTACACTATTACATTCACATCTTCATATCTTTGGCTACCAGTCAGTTCATTCGGCAATGTGTGCGGCCTTCTCACCCGAAGAAAACAGCCATGAATCAATTGAAACCTTATTTCGGGCATTAAACGGTTCAGAAATCTCCTATCAATTCAGCAAACATCATCTTAACCGTAACGGGAATTGCCGGGGATTGTTAACAGGCGGAAATATTGCAATTTTAAGCAGTTGTATAGGCTCGGCATCTGATATTGATACTGCCGGAAAAATTCTTTTTTTGGAAGATCTGGGCGAATACCTTTACCGGCTTGACAGGATGATGTACACATTAAAACGGGGAGGCAAGCTGAGCCATCTTGCCGGCTTGCTCGTGGGCGGACTTACCGGTATGAAAGATGGCGAAACACCCTTTGGAATGGATGCCGAACAGATTATTCTGAATTCTGTGAAAGAATATGATTATCCGGTTTGTTTTGGTTTTCCTGCCGGGCATCAGTATGACAACCGGGCATTGGTTTTGGGATCAGAGGGAATAATGGAAGCGACATCTGAAAACAGTTCATTAAAATTTTTAGGCTGAAAAATGATTTCGGATTAATGAATTCAATTCCATATTAGTATGGCTGAACATAATGATTTGGGCAACAAAGGTGAAGAACTGGCAATCGAATTTATCCGAAGCCTCGGCTATAAGGTGCTGGCCACCAACTGGAGGTTTTTAAAGGATGAAATTGATATGATAGCCATGGATGGACCCTTTCTGGTAATTATTGAAGTGAAAACCAGAAGATCAAGCTATTTTGGTGAACCTGAAGTGTTTGTAACTCACACAAAACAAAAGGCACTCATCCGCTGTGCAAACCGATTTATCATTCAGAAGGATTTCAGGGGCGAAACCCGGTTTGATATTGTTTCAGTGATACTTACTCCCAACGAGCACCAGATAACACATATAAAAGATGCCTTTTATCCAACCCTCCGCTGAACTGCTTGAAAATATCATCGTTCAATTCGAAAAGGTATCTGACCCATCCTATGCAGGCAGGATGCAGGATTATATGCGGAATCAGTTTGTATTTTATGGGATTCCTTCACCCGAACGAAAAATGCTGTCTTCCGCAATTATTCTACAAAACAAGGCTGCATTTGCAAAAAACTGGAGGGAAGTGGTTGAATTGTGCTGGAGAGAGCCTCAACGCGAACTGCAGTATTTTGCCCAGGAACTGGCCGTAAAATATGTGAAAAGTTTTGAAAAAGAAGACATTGCACTGATTGAAATGATGATCACCCAAAAATCATGGTGGGATACAGTGGATTTTGTTGCTTCAAACCTGGCCGGAGCTTATTTCAGGAAATTCCCTGAAGAAATTGTACCGTTTATACAACGCTGGATGAATTCGGGAAATTTATGGCTTTGCCGTACATGCCTGCTGTTTCAGCTAAAATACGGGCTAAACACTGACACTGGTTTGCTTTTTGACTGTATTGGTGAACTGAGTTCATCACGTGAGTTTTTTATCCGGAAGGCAATCGGCTGGAGCCTGCGACAACTCTCAAAAACCAGCCCTGAAATGGTTGTGGAATTTGTAAATAAACACAAACTACCGGAACTGAGCCGCAAGGAAGCATTGAAAATAATCAACAAAAGCCGGTAAACCCATGCGGGCACCGGCTTTAAAAATATGTTGATTATAAATTATTTATCTGAAGGAACAGGTAAAGGGTGACGGTGATAAATTTTACCGACAATTTTCCATCCTGAATCCAGTTTATACAATGAAAGATAGTCGGTAAACAGTTTTTCATCTTTTCTGAAGAGTTCAACCTTGGCTATTGCTGCGTTTCCGGTAACATCAATCAACAAAAATTTGCAGGTAATTTTAGGGATATCTGTTTTTTGTGTATCCTTTGCCCGCCGTTCCTCTGAGATTTTAATCCAATTGTAAATCGGCAGTTTTTCAACGACTGAAGTTTTATATACAAGCAACTCAAATC
This sequence comes from uncultured Bacteroidales bacterium, assembly GCA_964550695.1. Lineage (GTDB taxonomy): Bacteria > Bacteroidota > Bacteroidia > Bacteroidales > TTA-H9 > CAZKCK01. The sequence goes on from CAZKCK010000088.1 coordinate 15,131, forward strand.
CGGGCCAGAAACCATCACGGGTTACATTCAGATCGCCACCGTTTTGCAGCCCGTCAATATAAGCTGTATTTATCAGGTTCTTAATGGCTTCCTCATCAGTTTTTTCCTGTGACAGGGCAATAAAAGGCAGGCAGCACAACAGCAGCAAAAGTTTAATAGTTTTCATAGTGTCAGTATATAATTATTGGCCGCTAAGTTCAGGTTTTTTTCTGAATGTTAGCGGAATACCTTTTTCATTGGGTGCACCCACTTCTACCAGTTCCCAGTCTTTATCGTACTCATTAATCCGGTGCTTCAGTACGGTAACCTTGTCCAGAGGCGGGCTTCCGCTGCCTTCCCAGTCGATCAGCTCAACACGGTACTGCATGGTTTTGCGGCGACCATTAATCCGTACATCAATTTCTACATTTTGCTCAGTTTCAATTTCCGGGATTAAAATTACTATTTCACGCATGGCAGTATATTTTTTTATGAACCTGTCCAATTATATGCCATGAAGTATAAGTATTACGTTTGCAATATGTTGTAAACTTTTATTTCCATCAAAAGCAGGTTTGTTGTACGAAAACTTACAAAAACCTGTTCGATGCCGGACAATAAA
>CAZKCK010000089.1:0-11864 GCA_964550695.1 uncultured Bacteroidales bacterium
CAAATTTGGAGGTCTGGAGTTTGATTATGCTTATACAGTATGGGCAATGAATTATTCTGAACTGATTTGCTTTAAAGAAGACGGGCAGGCCGTTTATGGCAACTGCACGGTTGGTATAAACGAGCCTCCCAGCGCGTCACTTTCGTGTACTTATCTCCCAAACGAACAAAACCTGCGCGTTTACCTGCCCGAAGCCAAATCCGCCTTGCTCGAAATATACAGCACAGCGGGCGTTAAAATCTTAAAAACCAGCCTGAACAATCAAACCACAGATGTACCCTTGCGGGCAATTGGGCCCGGGATGTACATCACGCGTATTAGCCAGGGCACCCGAAGCTTTATTCAAAAGTTCATCAAACGCTGAAATAATGTATTTTTGCGGTTTTAAACTTAAAAACCGCAATGTTTACCCTGCTTAAGAAAGAAGTCAATGCGTTTCTGAATTCCCTCATCGGATACATTGTTCTCATTGTCTTCCTGTTGGTGAATGGCTTGTTTATGTGGGTTTTCCCGCTCGATTTTAACGTACTTGAATTTGGTTATGCAAATATTGACGGATTATTTCTGCTGGCACCTTTTGTTTTTCTGTTTCTGATTCCCGCCATTACCATGCGCTCATTTGCAGATGAAAAAAAAACCGGCACCATCGAACTGTTGCTTACACGTCCGCTGACTGATTTCCAGATTATTCTGGCCAAATATCTGGCTGGTGTACTGTTGGTGTTTCTTTCATTGTTGCCCACACTTATCTATTTCTTCTCGGTTTATCAGTTGGGATACCCCAAAGGAAACATGGACATGGGCGGAACATGGGGCTCGTATATCGGATTGCTGTTTTTGGGAGCTTCTTTTGTGGCAATCGGCCTTTTTTCGTCGTCAATTACTGACAACCAGATTATTTCGTTTATTGTAGGTGCTGCCCTGTGCGCATTTTCTTATACCGGCTTTGAACTCATTTACGGCCTATCACTATTCGGGCCGGTTGATTTGTTTATTAAATCACTGGGTATCAATGCTCATTATGCTGCCATGAGCCGCGGAATGATTGATACGCGTGATGTCATTTATTTTTTAAGCCTGATTAGCTTGTTTTTGCTTTTTACAAAGCTTTCACTCGAAAGCAGAAAGTGGTAAAATTCAGAAAATTATGGAAGACAAATACAGAAGACCCACCTGGGATGAATACTTTATGGAAGTGGCCAACACCATCGCCAAGCGCGCCACCTGCGACAGGGGCCGTTCAGGATGTGTGATTGCACGTAACCGCCAGATTCTGGTAACCGGTTACGTTGGCTCTCCCGTTGGATTGCCGCATTGCGATGATGTTGGTCACCTTTTTAAAAAGATGCTGCATGAAGATGGCTCTGTAACAAACCATTGTGTACGAACAGTACATGCTGAGCAAAATGCTATCTGTCAGGCTGCCAGGCTGGGGATTTCGCTTGAAGGAGCCACACTCTATTGCCGGATGACTCCCTGCCGTACCTGCGCCATGCTTATCATCAACTGCGGAATTGACCGCGTGGTCTGTGAAAAAAAATACCATGCAGGAGCCGAATCTGAAGCCATGTTTAAAACAGCAGGTGTTGAATTGGCTTATGTAAACGATGAGGTTCTGAAATATGACAATCAATCAGGCTAATTTTTACATTTAAAACAAAACATAAACTATTATAATTCAATAAAATGAAAGGTTCAATTGTGATTTTATGCGGGGGTGGTCCTGCTCCCGGCATCAATACAGTTATCGGCACTGTTGCAAAAGTGTTTTTGAAAGACGGTTACCGCGTAATCGGGCTGCATCAGGGGTATAAAACCTTGTTTACCAATAAACCCGATATAGAGGTCCTGGATTTCAGAAAAGCCGACAGCATTTTCCGTACTGGTGGATCTGCACTGCAGATGAGCCGGTACAAACCTAAAAATGAAGAATTTAATACCGGATTCTTTATTGACAATGATGTAAAGTTACTGGTTACCATTGGCGGTGACGACACTGCATCTACTGCCACACGGATTTCACTGTTTCTGGCTTCAAAAAACATCAAGGTACAGAACATTCATGTGCCCAAAACCATCGACAACGACCTGCCACTTCCTGAAGGCCAACCCACTTTCGGTTATCATTCGGCCAAGGAAGAAGGTGTAAGGCTTGCCCAAACCATTTACGAAGATGCCCGCACGAGCGGAAACTGGTTTATTGTATCGGCCATGGGCCGCGAAGCAGGTCATCTGGCCTTTGGTATTGGTGCCTCTTGCCATTATCCGATGATTGTTATTCCGGAAATGTTTAACAAAACCGAAATCACGATTGAAAAAATTATCCGTCTGGTGATTTCATCAATGGTGAAACGGAAGATTCTGGGTATTGACCATGGTGCCGCCATTATCAGTGAAGGTGTTTTCCATTTTCTTTCTGACAAGGAAGTGTTAAATACAGGCATCAATTTTACATTTGATGATCATGGTCATCCGGAACTTGGAAATGTGAGCAAAGCCCATATTTTCAACATTCTTGTGCAAAAAAGGCTCATCGACCTGAAAATTACGGTAAAGAGCCGTCCGGTTGAACTGGGCTATGAACTGCGCTGTGTTCGTCCGATTGGTTTTGACCTGATGTATTGCAATCTGCTTGGACTTGGTGTAAAGAAGCTTTTTGATCAGGGATACACGGCCTGTATGGTAACCTCAGATCCGGTAGGCGACTGTGCACCTTTATTTCTGAAAGATGTTGCCGATGAAAAAGGCAAGGTACATCCGCGCCTCGTTAATATCAACTCGCAAAAAGCAGCCATGGTGTATCAGGGGAATACCCAATACATTGAGGAAGAAGATTATGAAGCTGCTTCTGCTTATCTTGAACATCCGGAAGATTACGATTTTTACAAAATACTCAACTGGGAAAAACCCTGATTTTTTTATCTGCTGCCTCTGATTTTTAACGGCCATTTTCCCGAAATCAGGGGCAGCTTATTTTTTTGAAAAATGTGGAAATACCTTATCCGAATCATTTTACGGTATCGCTTTACGAATCTGATAGTTATCGGAATCCTGACCCTGCTGGCCGGATACATGGCCACAAAGGTTCAGATGTCGTACGAAATGGCCCGCATGTTGCCTGCCAGCGACTCGGCCATTATTGATTATGATGCGTTTAAGAAGACCTTCGGACAGGATGGAGCTGTGATGTTTGTAGGTTTTAAAGGAGGAAACACATTTGGCCTGAGCCAGTTCAGGGATTACTACCGGCTGACGGAAAACCTGCGCAAGGTGGAAGGTGTGGAAGAAGTGGTTTCTATTGCCCGTCTGTTTAATCTCACGAAAGACACTGTTGCCGGTAAGTTTCTGTTTAAACCTGTTGCAAGGCATATTCCGGTGAGTCAGGCTGAATGCGACAGCATTGCCCGAGTTACGCAAAACCTTCCGTTTTACGACGGGCTGCTGTTCAACAATGAGACAGGTGTTCACCTGATGTACATCACCCTCGACAAGGAAATGCTGAACAGCCGGGCACGTGTTGGGCTGGTTTATCAGTTGCGCGATTCAGTGAATGTTTTCGCCTCAAAGCATAAGGTTGAAGCCCATTTTTCAGGCCTTCCTTACATCCGTACCATGGTCACCAAAAAGGTACAGACCGAACTTAAAATATTTACGCTGGCCGCATTGCTTGTGGCAGCCGTGTTGCTCTTTTTCTTTTTCAGATCAAAGAAGGCGGTGCTTTTTCCGTTGCTGGTGGTGTTAATCAGTCTGGTATGGGCCATGGGAATGATCGGGTTGATGGGATTTAAGATCACCATTTTAACAGGCATCATACCTCCATTGCTGATTATTATCGGCGTTGAGAACTGTATATTTCTGCTGAACAAATTTCACTTCGAATTCCGTGAGCATGGCAACAAAATGAAAGCCCTTGCAAGGGTTGTTGAACGTGTAGGCAAGGCAAATATCCTTACCAATGCGGCTACTGCCGTAGGGTTTGGAACTTTCATGGCTACCGGCAACCAGATGCTTGTTGAGTTTGGCATTGTGGCATCGCTCAACATCTTTCTCATTTTTTTACTTTCGCTTTTTCTGATCCCCATTTTTTACAGCTACATGCCCGACCCCAATGCGCGCAATCTCGACCATCTTGAATCCGGTCCTTCGGGTAAGCTGATTTACAAGGTGCTGAATATTGTACAGAACAACAGGCGCTGGGTGTATCTTTCTGTATTTGTGGCCATAGCCATCGGACTGATTGGTTCATCAAGGCTTACTACAACCGGACGCATTGTGGATGATATTCCGCAGAAGGATGTGCTTTATAAGGATCTGCTGTTTCTGGAAGATAATTTTAAAGGGGTGATGCCACTCGAAATTTCAATCGATACCAAAAAACCCAAGGGGGTCATGAAACTTTCAACCATTCAGAAAATAGATCAGTTACAGGATCTTCTGAAAAAATACCCTGAACTTTCAAAACCATTGTCGATTGTTGAAGTCGTAAAATTCTCTAAACAGGCTTTTTATTTTGGAAATCCCGCCATGTATGAACTGCCCGACAATCAGGAGAAGAACTTTATTTTATCGTACCTTCCCAAAAAACAACCCAATAAACGAACCATCCTGAATGCTTTTATTGATTCAACCATGAGTAAAACGCGCATCAGCGTGCAGATGGCCAATATTGGCACCACCGAAATCAGGCGAATCAGTGAAGATTTGCGCCCGAGGATTGATTCCATTTTTCCTCCTGAAAAATTCGATGTTAAAATTACGGGTACCAGTGTGGTGTTTTTAAAAGGCACCGATTACCTGGTTAAAGATTTGATCAAGAGCCTGATTCTGGCAGTTTTGCTGATTTCGTTCCTGATGGCCATGCTCTTCAGCAGCTGGCGCATGATTCTGATTTCATTGTTTCCGAATCTTCTGCCTCAGCTCCTCACAGCGGCCATGATGGGTTTTGTGGGTATTCCCATCAAACCTTCCACAATATTAATTTTCAGCATTGCGCTGGGTATTTCTGTCGACAATACCATACAGTTCCTTTCGAGGTACCGGCTGATGCTCAGGCATAACAACTGGGATATCAAGGTGAGTGTAATTAAAGCGCTGAACGAAACCGGATACAGCATGATTTATTCATCCACCATTTTGTTCTTTGGATTCGGAATTTTTATTTTTTCGAGCTTTGGCGGAACGGAAGCCATGGGTTACCTGATTTCGTTTACGCTGCTGATTGCCTTGTTCTCAAATCTTTTTCTATTGCCATCGCTTTTGTTGTGGCTTGATAAGATGGTGACCACCAAATCATTTAAAGATCCCGTTATACAGGAACTTGACGAAGAAAAGGACAGCTTTCCGGTGGAAGAATAGCCATAATTTTTTAAGTTTTTATGTTTTTTGTTTTATTAGTTGTAAAAAACACGGGTGTTCTTTACCTTTGGATAGTTGAAAATTATGATTGCTTAACCAAAAACCATACAGGATGAAAGGAATTATTCTTGCAGGAGGTTCGGGCACACGCCTCCATCCGCTTACGCTCGCCATGAGCAAACAGATGATGCCTATTTATGACAAGCCAATGATTTATTACCCGCTGTCGGTGCTGATGATGGCAGGAATAAAAGAAATCCTGATTATTTCCACGCCACACGATTTGCCTAATTTTCAGAAACTTCTGGGAGATGGTTCAAGTCTGGGTTGTAAATTTTCTTACAAGATTCAGGAAATTCCCAACGGACTGGCCCAGGCGTTTGTGCTGGGTGAAGAGTTTATTGGCAAGGACAAAGTTTCGCTGATTCTTGGCGACAATATTTTTTATGGCAGTGGACTGCAGGATTTGCTTCTTTCGTGCAATGATCCTGAAGGAGGTGTGGTTTTCGCCTATCATGTGGCTGATCCTGAAAGGTATGGTGTGGTTGAATTTGACAAGGATCTGAATGCTATTACAATTGAAGAAAAGCCCAAACAGCCCAAGTCAAGCTATGCGGTGCCGGGGTTGTATTTTTATGATAACTCTGTGGTTGAGGTTGCCAAAAACATTAAACCGAGTGCCCGTGGTGAATATGAAATAACGGATGTAAACCGTGTTTATCTGGAACAGGGTAAGCTAAAGGTGGGCATTTTAAGCCGGGGCACTGCCTGGCTCGATACCGGCACTTTTGAATCACTGATACAGGCTGCAAGTTTTGTGGAAGTTATACAGAACCGTCAGGGTCTCATGATAGGCTGTATTGAAGAGGTGGCCTTCAGAAGGGGATTTATTACAAGGGAACAACTGATGGAACTGGCACGGCCTCTTGTAAAAAGCGGATATGGTGTGTATCTCCAGAAAATTGCCGCTGAACAGGATTAACCAATTGTAATCATATCATGCATACACTGGCTTCATTACAGTTAATCATCGAAAAAACCATCAACGGAGAGTCTTTTGGCGGGCAACCTCTCAGCTTGTATCAGCCTGTAGCTTATACCATGCATCAGGGTGGAAAGCGCCTCAGGCCTTCATTGATGCTTCTGGCCTGCGATATGTTCGGTGGCGATGTAATGAAGGCAGTTTGTCCGGCGGTGGGCATTGAAGTGTTCCACAATTTCACGCTGGTACACGATGACATCATGGATCAGTCGCCGATCCGGCGGGGCGTTGAAACGGTGTATAAAAAATGGAATCCCAATGTGGCCATTCTTTCAGGTGATACCATGTTTGCTTTGGCTTACGAACAGTTCCTCCGCTATGAGTCGCACGACCTGAGAGACATCCTGAAGTTGTTTACCCGCACTGCTGTTGAAGTGTGCGAAGGCCAGCAACTGGATATGGATTTTGAGGTACGCGAAGATGTAAGCATTGACGATTATCTGGAAATGATCCGCCTGAAAACCGCGGTCCTGATTGCGGCCAGTCTTGCCATTGGTGCACGTATAGGTGGTGCCGGTGAACGGCAGATTGATTCCCTGTATAACTTCGGTATCAATATAGGCCTGGCTTTTCAGCTGATGGACGACCTGCTGGATGTTTATTCAGATCAGGAAAGTTTTGGAAAAGTAACTGGCAACGATATTGTGACCAACAAAAAAACTTTTCTGTACCTGAAAGCTTATGAAAAGGCCGATCCGGAATCAAAAGCCCTGCTCGATAACTGCTTTAAAACCAAATTGTATGCTGACAGGCGGAAAGTTGAACTGGTGAAAGCAATCTACAATAAACTGAATATTCAGGAAGAAACGCGGAATACGGTAAAATTCTATTATTCCACGGCAATGGAGCTGTTGGAGGAGTTAAGTCTGCCAGATGAAAAAATACAGGAACTGAAGGCCCTTGCTGATAAACTTTCGGTGCGGAGTTTTTGACAATTGCTTTAATCACCTACGGCTTCCATTTGTTCGTGCAGGCTTTCCCATTTGCCCATTTCTTCTTCCAGCGCCCGTTTCAGGGCATTGTAATTTTCGAAGAAATCTTTTGAATTCAGGGTTTCCGGGAACAGGTCGGGTTGGGCAAACATGCCGTCAATACGTGCAATTTCGGCTTCAATCCTGCTGATTTCCTGCTCATTTTTTTCAATCTGTGCTGCTATCTTCCGCTTCTCGCGATCGAGCGACTTTTTCTTTTCCCAGTTTAACTTATTCTCTGAAATTTGTTCGGTTTCAGTTATTTTCCCGGCTTTGGCAGCCACTTCGAGTTGCTGAAGCGTATTCAGTTTGCGGGTGGCCAGAAAATCATAAATATCGCCAATGTATTCCTTGATTCCTTTATTCCTGAATTCAAAGACCCTGGTGGTCAATCCCTGCAAAAAATCCCTGTCGTGCGACACGATGATGAGTGAACCCGCATAATCAAGCAATGCGTTTTTCAGGATGTCTTTCGACAGCATATCGAGGTGGTTGGTAGGTTCGTCGAGTACGAGCAGGTTCACGGGCGTCAGCAGCAGTTTGGCCAGTGCCAGCCGTGATTTTTCGCCACCCGAAAGCACTTTCACCTTCTTCTCGATGGCATCGCCGCCAAACAGGAAGCTGCCCAGGATTGCGCGTGTGCGTGTACGTATGTCACCAACTGCGGCATCATCCAGCGTCTGAAAAACTGTTTTTTCACCATCCAGCAGGGCTGCCTGGTTCTGGGCAAAATAGCCTATGCTTACATTGTGACCCAGCGTCATTTTGCCGCTGTAATCAAGGTCACCCACAATTATACGCGACAAGGTGGTTTTCCCTTCGCCGTTTCTTCCCACAAACGCCACTTTTTCGCCCTTCAGAACCGATACATCCAGATTTTGCAGCACTGTAAGGTCGCCATAGCGTTTGGTGAGTTGTTCTGTTTCTACAACCACACGGCCTGAATGCGGGGCCGGCGGAAATTTGAAGTGGATTGATGAGGAGTCGATGTCTTCGACCTCAATTTTGTCCATTTTTTCGAGCAGTTTGATGCGGCTCTGAACCTGGCGTGCCTTGGTTGATTTGTACCTGAACCGCTCCACAAAACGTTCAATCTGGGCTATCTGCCGCTGCTGGTTTTCAAACGACGACATCTGCTGTTCGCGTTGTTCTTCGCGCAGCACCACATATTCAGAATAGCTGGCCTTGTAGTCGTATATCTTGCCAAGCATAATTTCGATGGTGCGTGTGGTTACATTGTCGAGGAAAGCCCGGTCATGCGATACCAGCACCAGTGCACCGGGATAACCTTCCAGCCATTCCTCCATCCAGGTAATGGCTTCGATGTCGAGGTGGTTGGTCGGCTCATCTAGCAGCAGTACGTCGGGGCGTCTCAGCAATATTTTTGCCAGTTCCACGCGCATCTGCCAACCACTGCTGAATTCGCTCATCGACCGGCTGAAATCGCTATGCATGAACCCCAGACCCAGCAATACTTTCTCGGTATCGCCCTGCATGGTGGGTCCGCCGTGGAGGTTGTAGCGCTCTTCGGTATCATGAAGTTTCTCGATGAGTTTCAGATAAGAGTCAGAATGATAGTCGGTGCGTTCAGCAATTTCGAGTGCCAGTTGTTCGCGTTTACGCTCCAGCTCAAGCGTTTCGGTAAAGGCCTGAAGGGCTTCATCCACCACCGTGCGTTCGGTTGAAGGGACCATTTCCTGCGGGAGGTAGCCGATGGTAGAACCCGATGGGCTGGTTACGTCGCCTGTTTCGGGCGAGAGCTCTCCGCTCATGATTTTCAGCAGGGTCGATTTGCCGGCTCCGTTCTTTCCAACCAGACCGATACGGTCGCGGTCGTTCACAATAAATGATACGTCGTCGAACAGGTTATCGCCTGTGAAGTGGATGGAAAGATGGCTTACTGAAAGCATGTTGAACCTTAAAATATTAGATAAATATCTGCGGCAAAGTTACGGGAAAGGCCCGGAATAAAATATTCTACACCCAACCATCAGGCAAAACTAAATATTTTACGCTTATCTCATTGTGCTTTGTATCTTTGCCACTACGATTGTATTCACCACAGATCAACATCTTTCCATGCATTCAAAATCTCCGGTAATGAAGGGCCTTGTACTGTCCTTTCTTTTTTTATCCACAACCTTTGCAGGTTTTTCACAAACATTTACCGGGTCGGGCGGAACCATTCCTGATGATGGCAATCCCGGGACTTTTGCCTTGGAGATCGGAACCCTGAACCCTCAGATTATAGATACTGTTTTTGGACTTGAATCGGTAAACATCAACCTGACACATCCATACGATGCCGATCTGCGGATAAAACTGATTGCCCCCGACGGGTCAGCCATCATACTGGCTGATGGCAACGGAGGCGATGGCGACAACTATCTGGGAACTTATTTTACGGATGATGCAACGCAATCTATCTACACAGGTGCTGCTCCGTTTACGGGCAATTTCAAACCCATCGAACGCATAGGATATATCAACAATGGCCAGCAGGGCACTGGCGTGTGGCAGCTTTACATCCTCGACACCTATGCATGGGCTGATGCCGGTTACCTGCTGGACTGGAGCATTACGTTCAGCAACAATCCCGGAACCCCGTTCCCTTTCAGCAACAGCAACCTGCCATTGGTACTTATCAGCACAAACGGACAGGAGATTCCTGACGAGCCCAAAATTGCGGCAGATTTTGCGGTGATTGATAACGGGTACGGCGGGATTAACCATCTGACAGATGTTCCGGCGTATACCGGCACCATCGGAATTGAAATCAGAGGGAGCAGTTCGCAGATGTTCCCGAAAAAAAGCTATGGTTTCGAGACCTGGGATGCCCAATACAACGCCATCGACACTTCGCTGCTGGGAATGCCTGCCGAATCGGACTGGATACTGAACGCCAGCTTTACCGACAAGACCCTGATGCGTAACACGCTGGGCTATCAGACCTGGATGAACCTGGGGCATTATGCCACCCGCTACAGATTTGTTGAGGTGTTTATTAATAACCGCTATAAAGGTGTTTACATCTTTTCGGAAAAGATAAAACGCGATAAAGACAGGGTTAACCTTGCCAAGCTGACCAACACCATGAATACCGGAGATAAGGTGACCGGGGGTTACATTTTTAAAATTGACCGCGGCGAAGGGTGGACCAGCCGTTTTCCGGCACCCGGCAATCCTTCACTCAACATCTATTTCCAGTACGAATACCCGAAATTGGAAGATATTACAGATCCTCAGAAACAGTATATTCAGGCTTATGTGGATACTTTTGAGGTGATGCTGAACAGCCCGGTGTTTGCTGATCCTGAGATCGGATGGAGAAAATATGCCATTGAAGAAACATTTGTTGATTATTTTCTGGAGAATGAATTCTCTAAAAATGTTGACGGGCTCAGGCTGAGCACTTTTATTCAGAAAGAACGGAACAGCCTGGGCGGAAAGCTCCGCATGGGACCTGTATGGGATTTTGATCTGGCATGGCACAATGCAAATTATTGTGAGGGTGACCTTTATACAGGCTGGTCATATCAGTTCCCCTGTACCGACGATTGGTTTCAGGTACCTTTCTGGTGGGAGCGCCTGCTACAGGATACGGTTTATGCCAACAACATCAGTTGCCGCTGGAGCAACCTCCGCAGCACATACCTGAGCCAAAACAACATCTTTGCTTATATCGACTCAACTGCAGCAATGCTGGAGCAGGCACAGCAACGCAACTTTGAAGCCTGGCCGATTATCGGAATCTATGTATGGCCCAATCCCTGGCCCTACCCCACATCGTATGCCGGCGAAATATCCTCACTTAAAAACTGGATTACCCATCGCCTTACCTGGCTTGACGACAACATGCCCGGGACATGCTATTCTGTTGGCATACAGGAAAAATCAGGCAGTGCAGTTTTCCTGAGTCCCAATCCGGCAGGCGGAAGCACGAAGATAACAGGCCTTCAGGACGGAGAACAGATAAACACAATACACATGTATAATTTGACCGGAAAACAGCTAAAAGGTTACGGACTGTTGCCCGGCAATACGTTAGATGTAAGTGCCCTGAAACAAGGAATTTATTTTATGAGGATTGTGACAGATCAACATGAATACAATCTAAAAATGATTAAGAAATAACAAGGTTGTCCGGATAAATCATGTATCGTCCCTCAAGGGGCTGAACTGTAACGGACTGAATTATAGTTGATAGTTAACTAAGTTTTTGAAAAACCCCATAAATGAAAGAAACAATATACAAAAGCTTATCATTTTCCTTTTTAATAACCAATGTTTGGACAATTGCAGCGTTCTTCGTATATTTTTATGAGAAACCCGGATTGTTTCATGGTTGGGGTACCCTCATTTTTTATATTTGGAGCTGCTGGATTATTGCTTTCGCTGGTATAATAATCATTTTATCATCTTTTCTAAAACGTTACCTTACAACTGCATTCAGGATTTTCTCACTTATTGTAATTACATCCCTTAATTCGTTTTGT
>CAZKCK010000089.1:11964-15713 GCA_964550695.1 uncultured Bacteroidales bacterium
AACTGCATTCAGGATTTTCTCACTTATTGTAATTACATCCCTTAATTCGTTTTGTGTAATATAATTCATTTTACTAAGTGTTCAGGGATTAATTCGTTTTGAATCCTTTATTGATCCATCTATGATTATGAATTTGATAATACCAATTGTAGCTTTGTTGGTAATAAGAAAAATCAGGAACCCTAAAAAGATATAAACTTTCGCAAGATAGAGTGAACCGGTACTACGGTACATCCGGAAGGAAAAGTTCCTGCATGTAGGGTGGTCTTGCGGTTTTTTCGGTAAAATCAGACACCTCATATCCGGGATCATTACATTAAAATTAAAACAGGTTATTCAACCGCTAAGTTAAAAACTCTGCGGCCCTCAGCGGTTAAGTCTTTTTTAAACGCAGAGAAACGCAAAGAAAAGAACTTTCACTCCTGTTTTTTGTAGGTTGCAGGTACCCGGTCGCATAAAGCATTATTGCTCACAGGTTTGAACAAAGGAGGTTTTTTGCTGAAATTTTCCTGCGAAAGAATTGATATTGTATTTTCCTGCCTATATTTGTGAGTGATTACAATGAGGGAAAAAACGATGTTGTTTTATACGTACAAAGCTTCAAATATGGCACAGACTGCGATTGTAAAGGCAGGTTATGCTACCAGAAAGCCGGAACTTTCATTTGTGGATGCACAAACCCGGTTTTCATCCTCCGGACAGAAAAGTAAAGAACCCTGTGGACAGAATTTTTCATAAATGTTAAGATTATCTTTTGAACCTAAAACACCAAACAAAATGAATTTCAGGAAGATACGCCTTGTATTGTTGCTGCTGGTTATCGCATCAGGCATATTCGCCCAACCCCTGACACGGGATATGACCAAAGAACACCAGATAGAGAACCAGTTGGCGGCCCTCAATCCGGCGCTGCTTGAAACCTTTCAGGCAGCAACCCTTGCACTTGACCGTGACGAACTGGAAAGAGCCGACAGTCTGTACACAGAAGTCCGGAATAAAGTTCCTGACTTTGATGTTGTCAATCGCAGGTTGGGCATCATCCGTTACCAGCAGGGGAATATACGGCAGGGATTCTGGTTGTGCCGGCATGCGGTTGAACTGAACCGCTCAGAATATAATCTGTATTCACTGGCCACAGTTTATGCTGATCCGGCCAATCTTTCGGCAGCCACCCGGAACCTCGACAGTGCTGCTATGCTGCTTGAGGAAGGGTATGCCCTTTCGGATGGAACTGATTACAGTTTTCAGTCGTTTCTGGCCCAGATTGCACTGCAGCAGGATAATCTGGTGGCTTTCAGGGCTGCGGTTGCCAAGCTGACGAACAAACATCCCGAAGTCATGATTACGCATTACTATGCGGCCATACTTGCCACTGCTGATGAAGACTGGAAAAAAGCAAAGGACGAAATACTGACCGCACAGAAGATGGGGTTGGAGGAAACCTCGGTAAAAGCCTTTCTTGACTCCGGTGTTCAGCGCAATCTGACCATTCAGCAACTCCCCATGTATTTCGTGTGGCTCATCCTGATCTGGATAGGCGGACTGCTGGTTCTTTACCTTACCGGAAAACTGTTGTCGAATATAACCATGAGGTCAGTAGAGCTACCTCATCACACCGGAGAAAGTACAGGATCAGAGCGTATGCTCAGGAGTATTTACCGTTTGCTGATTAATACAGGAGGTATTTATTATTACGTGTCACTGCCCATTATTCTGGTACTGACGATTGCGCTGGTGGCCGGATTGTTTTATGCTTTCTGGATGCTGGGGCGTATTCCGGTTCAGATCATGCTTTTACTGACTATTGGGGCAGGATTCAGTATATACGGGATGATAAGGTCGCTGCTGGTCAGAATCAATTATACTGATCCGGGACGTGTACTCAGCCCTGAAGAAGCTCCGGGATTGTATGCACTGGTGAAGGAGGTGGCTGACACCATGGGTACCCGGCCGATTGATGAAATACGCATAACCCCGACAACCGATCTGGCTGTGTATGAAAATGGCACACGGAAAGAAAAATACCGGGATCAGGCAAAAAGGGTATTGATTCTGGGAGCCGGCATTCTGACTGGATTCGGACAGCATGAGTTTAAAGCGGTTCTGGCGCATGAATACGGCCATTTTAACCACAGGGATACCGCGGGTGGTGAGGTGGCCCTCAGGGTCAGGGGCGACATGCATAAGTATTTCATGGCACTTTATCTTGCCGGGCAGAATGTATGGTGGAACATTGCCTTTCAGTTTCTCAGGCTGTACAATTTTATTTTCCTCAGAATCAGTCACGGGGCTACCCGGCTTCAGGAAGTGCTGGCCGACAGGGTTGCTGCGCGAACCTATGGCGTGAAAGCTTTTCAGGATGGGCTCACGCATGTGATTAAGCGTGAGATTGAATTTACACGTAATGCCAATGCCGAGATAGAAGAGGCTGAGAACCTCCGTCGCCCTTTAAACAATCTTTATGAACTTACAGGCAATATGGCTGAGGTAGAAGAAGAACTGAAAAAAGCCTTAACCCAGAAAACCAGTGAGGATGATACGCACCCGGCTCCGTTGGACAGGTTCCGGTATGTCAGCACGTTGAATGCAGGCACCTTCCCTGAAGATCACACCACCGTACCTGACCTTTTTGAAAACTGGGAAAAACTGGAGCATGAGATGACTACCACGATAGAACAACAGGTGCAGAGAAACAAATAGAACAATCCTTTCATTCATTAAAACCAGCATTAAAATAACCAGGAATTTGTTATCATGAAAATGCCTGTTTTTATCTAATTATCAGACTATTCATCATCCTTTTTACCTTCCACCACAATCACGATTTCGCCTTTGATATTTTTCTGGCCAAAATGAAGGATGAGTTCGCTGATGGTCCCCCTGGCTATCTCCTCATAAAACTTTGTCAGTTCACGCGCAACCGTAGCTTTGCGTTCACATCCGAAATATTCTGAAAACTGGTCGAGGGTCTTCAGCAACCTGAATGGAGATTCATAAAAGACCATGGTTTCCTTCATGGCAGCCAGATATTTTAAGCGGGTCTGCCGGCCTTTTTTTTGCGGAAGGAAGCCTTCAAAGAAAAACCTGTCGCAGGGAATACCCGAGGCTACCAAAGCAGGCACAAAGGCCGTTGCTCCGGGAAGGCATTCAACCTCAACACCCAGTTTCACACATTCACGCACCAGCAAAAACCCCGGATCGGAAATCCCCGGAGTGCCGGCATCCGTAATCAGGGCAACGGTTTGTCCGCTGGAAATCATTGAAGCAATGCCGGCCGCTGTATTGTGCTCATTAAACTGGTGATGGCTCTGCATGCGGGTGGTTATATTGTAATGTTTGAGCAATACGCCCGATGTCCGCGTATCTTCCGCAAGGATCAGATCGGCTTCCTGAAGCAGGCGAACTGACCGGAAGGTCATGTCTTCAAGATTGCCAATGGGTGTAGGGACAAGGTAAAGTTTTGACATAGATGCCTTTGTGAAATTATCAATAGAAGCAACGAATTTCGTGTAAAGTTATAAAAGTAATTGAAAAAGTTTTTACATTTGCAGCCTCAAAACATTTTGGGGCGTTAGCTCAGTTGGCTAGAGCGTTAGACTGGCAGTCTAAAGGTCATCGGTTCGATTCCGATACGCTCCACAAAAAATCAGGCATTTTGCCTGATTTTTTGTTTTTAACGCAAGCATTTAAGCATCTCTCCGCAAGTTTTTACATCAGGGGTTGTCAATTGATCATGAACCTTAAAATCT
>CAZKCK010000090.1:0-11552 GCA_964550695.1 uncultured Bacteroidales bacterium
AATTAAACTTGCTATACCTGTAGTTCAGATTGGTTGAAGCATTGTATTTTTCACCCGTGCCTGCATTCAGCATAACCATTCCGTTATATCCCGGTTTTTTTTGCTTTTTGAGCACTATATTAATGATACCGGTAGTTCCATCAGGGTCATAACGTGCAGAAGGGTTGGTGATTAACTCAACCCTTTCGATCATACTTGCCGGAAGCTGATCAAGGCTGACCAGGTTTGACGGCCGCCCGTCGATTAGAATAGTTACATTGGCAGATCCTCTTAGGCTAAGATTTCCATCAATGTCAACATTCACTGCCGGAATGGTTTGCATCAGGTCGATGGCTGTTGCCCCTGCAGAAGTAATATTCTGATCAACGTTAATCACTTTTTTATCAAGATTGTATTCAAGCCCGGCTTTGGTGCCTTTAATCTCAACTCCGGAAAGCGATTCGTTCGAAAGCTGAATCCGCACGGTGCCCAAATCAACCAGCGGTTTATCAGGCCTGATAAAAACCGAATCAATAACCTTTGTAGGATAGCCAATAAAGTGAACCTTTACAAAGAATTTTCCAAATGGCAGTTTTTCGATGGTAAACTGCCCCTTTTCATCAGTAATTCCTCCGTCAACAAGCGAAGAATCCTTTTTTCGCAAAATAGCAATATTCGCATATTCAAGCGGTTGCGTATTCTGATTATCGATCACTTTACCGGTAAGTACACCAATTTTTTCCATAGAAGGTTTTCCTCCCATTCCCCCCTGCCGATTTTGAGCAAAACCCGATACAGCAATAAAACCAAGAAAAACAATAAACGCTGATTTGAAACTGTTATAAAATATCATAATGATCTTAAAAAACTTATTAAAACTTTATTAAAGGGCTGTATCCCAATAACCCCTGCACTGAAAACAATTAACATAAATACTGCAGAACTCAGCAAAACTACACTTTAGAGCAAACCGATTAAAAATGGTTTAACCACAGGCAAAAATATAGATGATTGGTTAAATCATATAAAAAGTGACAACAGCCCTTCTGCATGCTACTACAAACAAAAAGCCGGAATTATGAATTCCGGCCAGAAAAATTATATAAAAGAGAAATCAATAATCAACAATCTTTGTCCAATTAAAATCTCTTGGATTGATACACATGACGGGAATTTGAGAAATATTAAAAATCATCTCTTCATCATAACTGCCAAGTATAAAGGTAGAAACGCCGCTACCGGGGTTGGTCATAATCATGATGAGATCAGTATTTTCAGCAGTGGCATAAGCAATCACCTGTTTACTGAAATCACCTGATTTCTCAGCGGTTTTTACGGTATATTTTACATGCGCCTTGTCAAAATGGCTTGTCATGGTATTTACTGCAACATCAATTTCATTTCCTGCAAGCCGGAAAATATGAATTGTGGCATTAAAGTTTTGAGCAATATATGACGCCCATTTTGTTTTTTCCCAGGGGCCTGCATCTGAGGTTATCGGAAGAACGATGTTGTGGTAACCTTTATCAAAGCTACGCTTCTGAACAACAACAACGGGAGCGGGAGAACCTGTGACAACCTTCAGTGCAAAACTGCCTGTAAGCCTTTGCTCAATTCCTACTTTGCCGTGGGTACCCATATAGAGCAGTTTGGCACCGATTTCCTTAGCCACATCGGCAATAGTTGTAAAAATACTCCCTTCCTGTGCAATTGAGTATGCTTCAACACCATGTACAGAGGTAATCTCGGTGCAAAGTTGCTGGAGTTTTTCCTTTATGCTCTCAGGTGTAAGGTTATCCTTTTTGAGGGCTGATTTGGTAGTTTTATCAATTACATGAAGCAAGCATACTTTGTAATTGAGGTGCTTTGCTGCCAGACAGGCCTGATGTATGGCGTTGTCAGCCACCGTTGTAAAATCGGTGGGAACTAAAACGATATTGTTTGCCTGTGAATCCATATGAACAGTGTGTTTTGGTGTCAGAACAATTAATTATTCGGTGAGCACAAAAATAGGAAAATTAATAAAGGAAATGCAGGTTTTGCAAAAATTTAAAAGCGATCACACAAGTATTATATCAGTAAATCGTCAAGCGATTTAACCAGATTACGTGCTATAGTAGCTACATGCGTACTTGTATTGTTTAAAATGATAATTGTCAGGTCGTCGCTTGGTATGCGTGTGAGGGTTGAAGTAAAACCATGCCAGAGCCCGTTATGGTAAATGGCGTCTTTGCCTTCAATTTCTTTAAAGCGCCATCCAAAACCATAGTCAATAATCCGGTTATTCTTGAGTATCGGTTTGGTAAAAGCTTCATCGAGTACCGATTTTGACACAAGCACTTCGGAGGTCCACGCATTACTCCATTTATACAAATCACCTACCGTACTATAGATAGACTTATCACCCAGAACCTCATCAATGGGGTCATAATCATAATTTTGAGCACTTTTAACCGAATGGTATCCTATAGGTCTTCTGCCAATACTATCAAGTTTTAGCCTGTTGTAGGCAAAAGTGTGGTGCATTTGCAGCGGCATAAAAACATTCTGTTGAAGAAATATATCAAATCTCATCCCTGAAATTCTTTCAACCAGCAATGCAAGCATTGCATACCCTGTATTTGAGTATCTGAATGATTTCCCAGGCTGGAAATTGAGGGGCATTTTATGTTTAATCAGAAGTTTAAGAACATCTTCATTGCTCATAGCCAGTTCTTTCGGATTGAACTGACCAGCCATATACATGTAATTCGGAATACCTGAAGTATGATTGAGTAAATGCCGGATTGTAACTTTTTTGTAGGGAAACTCCGGAATATAGTTTTTAACGGTATCGTCAAAATCAATCTGACACCGCTCTTTAAGCATCATAACGGCCATGGCAGTAAAACTCTTACTCAGCGATGCCAACTGAAATGGAGAATTGCAGGTCAGACTGTCTTTGGTTTTTAAATCACAGTATCCTCTGGCCTCCTCATAAAGTATGTAACCTTTCCAGGCTACAAGAATACTTCCGTTTAATCTAGCCTGATCCAGCACTTTAGCTATCCTCTGGTTAATCTGAAAAAGTTTATCTTCGGGTAAGGGAGGCGCCACAACAATACCTTCTGACACAAGTACGGGCTTACCAGGCGCTGCCTGATTGGTGGCCGTATTAAAAGTCAGAAAAAAAAGCGGCACAAAGAATAAGGTAAACTTTAATAATCTCATCAAAATAATCGGTTTGATTCACAAAAGTAACGTCAAAATGCCAAAGTGATTACAACTTTTAAATAAAGTAATTCAGTTTTTATTCACATTTTTATCGATAAATCAAGTTAAATTACTAGTTTACAACAATTTAAAATATTTTAAAAAATTCACGATCCATTATTTAAAATGCCTGTTTATTTTATTTCCGGATATATTTCAGGGAATCAGGGCCTAATTCGCTGCTTTTTACGCTGTGCCAAACTACAAGTCCAAAACAAAACTCAAACTTAAGCGTTAGTTTTTACGAACATTACCACACTTGAAAGGCTCGTTTAATCCAAAGGAAGCGTAAAACCAACCTTTTGGTATTTCTATTGTCATTAATTTATATAATTACACAGGAATGAAAAAATCTGCTATATTGTTGTTGTTTGCTGTAATTTCTGCTTTTACCGGCAGGGCACAGGAAATGCTCGGTATGGTAAATTCCAATTATTCCGGAATCAACTCGCTGATGGTTAATCCTTCAGCCATGCTAAATTCGCGGCACTGGCTCGACATTAATCTGGTAGGCCTTGGCATTTATGCTGATAACAACTATGCCTATATGCCAAAAGAAGATTTCTGGATTTTCGATTTACTCAAGCGCAATTATGAATTGCCAAAATACGGAAAATATGAGCGGCCAGTAAAAGTGGATGATATTGGAACATTAAAAAACGCATATTTCAACCAAAGGATAAATTTTCCATCGGCCATGCTTGTGAATTTCACTGAAGCTTATGCGTTGTCATTCTCCTACAGAACTGCTGTTTCCGGTAGCAGAATTCCTTATGATGTTGCAAATTTTGCTTTTTATGGGCTTGAACACGAAGCACAGCAGAAGATTGAATACAATGATTATAATATCACAGCGGCAGGAGTTTCGTGGGCTGAAATAGGGTTAAGCTATGCCACCATACTGAAGCACAAGCGATTTGATTTCTGGACAGGAGGAATTACCTTAAAATATCTGTTGGGGACAGGAGGTGGCTATGCGAAGGTTGACAATGTAAGATATGTAGTGCTCAACGACTCCACAATTGATATCCGCAATCTGGACGCAGAAGTTGGATTTGCAGGACCTGTTGATTATGACAGGAATACATTTCCCGGCCCTAATGGAATATTTAACGGGCGGGGTCTGGCATTTGATATCGGAATAACTTTTATCAAAACACCACGCGAACTTAAAAACATATATCCTGACAAACTTTGCAGCCAACGTTATGAAGATTACAAATACCGGCTTGGTATTTCACTGCTGGATGTTGGAAGCATTCATTTCTCGTCAAATGCACAGAAACATGTATATGACGGAGTTAATCATTTCTGGGAAGACCTGAATTTAGGCTACGATAATCTGAACCAGGCCCTGCAGGATGTTAGCCAGCGGTTTTATGGCAGCCCGACTGCTTCACTGCGTGATACTTCTGTAAGTATTGGTTTGCCAACTGCTTTGAGTATACAATATGATTATCATTACAGCAAAAACTTCTATCTGAACGGGACCGCTGTCATCGGACTTCCGCTATTTGGAGATGCTTCTGTTGAAAGACCATCGCAAATTGCTTTTACGCCACGCTATGAAACCAAAAACTTTGAGGCAAACATCCCAATTAGCTTGTATAATCTTAAAAGCCCACGTCTGGGACTGGCCTTACGGTTTTATTCGTTTACCATCGGCACTGAGAAACTGGGCAGTCTGTTGGGCATGACTGATTTTTACGGGACTGACATTTATCTTTCAGTCAGGCTGGTATTCAGGAAAGGGGAATGTCGTGAACCAAAATCATCAACGCCATGTGGCAGACTCAGCTTTGATTAACGTTAACTTCTGAAAATCAACTATTCTATAGTAATCTCATCAACAAATATCCAGGCCTTGCCACCGGCCCCCGGATGCCATGAAGGGCATTTCCCCTGATTTTTGCCAACAACCTTAACATACCGCGTTTTAAGATTGGTTGTTACAACCTGAAACTCTTTGATCATACGGCCACTTTGCTCTTTAGGAACATCGCACAAAACTTTTCCAACTGATTTATACGATTTTCCGTCATCAGAAACTGAAAACTCAACCCATTCCGGAAAAAATATCCAGGCACCCTGATCCTGAAAACACCCTGCAGAAAGTTTATGAACTGCTTCTTCTTTTCCCAGATCGATTACCAGATCAAAATTATCAGCCTCATAACCCTGCCAGGCACCGGTCTTAAAATCCTCACCTCCACGTACACAGTCAATCATAGCAAGTTCACCGCCAGCAGCATACTGGGGCTGGTATTGTGTATTATATTTCACTTTCCTGTCTTTCGGAATTTGAGAAAACACAGCTTCTATCACTTTGCTCATGCTTAAATCTGGCATCACCGCTAAAGCCTTTAACCGGGTTGTTTTTTCGACAATAAAAGGTTTTTTATATTGCGGGGACGTGGATTTTGGTTCGGTTCCATCAAGTGTATATCTGATTATAGCATCTTTTTCGATACATCCCAGCGCAATCTCAGTCTTTTCAATAAAAGTCCTGGCTCCCTTTTCAACAAAAGGCACCGGAACTATTTTCTGAAAACCAATCACAGCAAATGGCCTGTCATCAGGATCAGTTCCATAAGACTTTACGGGGTCGGGGCTCATTTCAAAAGATATTTCGCCACCGGCAGTCAACACATTATGGCTGAACCATGAACGTTTGTAATCGTTTCCGTTCAAAGTAACTTTGCTTATATATTTGTCTTTGGTCTGATTACCCCTGGTATTGAGAATAAACGTAGTTGAATCGGTCATAGAAATGGTGACTTTATCAAATACCGGACTACCAAACACATACATATCCGTTCCGGGGGTTACCGGATAAAAACCCATTGTACTCAACACATACCAGGCTGACATTTGTCCGCAATCTTCATTACCTATGAGCCCATCGGGGCAAGTTGTATAAAATTCATCCATAATCCTGCGGGTCATCTCCTGCGTTTTCCATGCCTGACCGGCATAAGCGTACAAGTAAGCCATGTGGTGGCTTGGCTCATTGCCATGCGCGTATTGCCCGATCAAACCGGTAATATCACTTTGCTCGCGTCCGGTAGTTTTGCTATCGGTAGTAAATAGTTCATCAAGTTTTTTTGTAAATGCTTCATCGCCTCCATGCATCTTTATCAAAGTATTCACATCCTGAGGCACATAAAAACTATACTGCCAGCAATTGGCTTCTGTATAGTTGAAATTAACCTCACGCGGATCAAAAGGTGTAATCCAGGTCTGGTTAGCTTTGGCCCTGATAAAACCCGTAGCAGGATCATAAAGGTTTTTATAACTCTGCGCTCGTTCAATAAAGTTGAGGTAATCTTCTTTTTTCCCCATCTGATCGGCCATCATGGCAATACACCAGTCATCATACGCGTACTCAAGGGTTTTGGACACAGATTCCCCTTCATCATTCGATGGAATGTAGCCCTTAGATATATATGACTTTAATCCGAAATGATCAAGTGTGGCACTGTGTTTCATGGCCGCGAGCGCTTTGGATGCATCCCATTTGTTGATTCCTTTAAAATAAGCATCCGCAATGACCGGAATACTATGATACCCTATCATACACCAGGTTTCGTTTCCTGAAAGTTCCCAAACCGGAAGTGTTCCCCCTTGCTCATACTGAACCAGAAACGTGTTGATAAAATCATTGACCCGATCAGGTTCAATAATTGTAAATAGCGGATTTTCTGCCCGATATGTATCCCATAAAGAAAAAACACTGTAATAAGTAAATCCTTTGGCCTTATGAACCTGCAAATCGCGCCCCCTATACATACTGTCAACATCCATGGCAACATTGGGGGAAAGCATGGCATGATAAAGTGCCGTATAAAAGTTAATTTTACGTGCAGTATCCTGAGTTTCAACCCTGATTTTTGCCAATTGAGTCTCCCAGGCGTTGGAGGCAAGCTTCGCTATTCCATCAAAATCCCATCCATCAATTTCGGTCTGAAGATTTTTGCGTGCACCATCGATACTTACGCCGGATATTCCAACTTTCACAAGTACGGGTTCCTTACCATCACTGGCAAACTGAATATATGCCTTCAGATGTTTACCTGATGCTTTTAACACTTTCTCAAGCAAAACACTATCCTGTTGAATTCCCGCAGATTTAAACGGTTTTGAAAACTTTGCAACAAAATATACATGTTGGTCTGCGGCCCAGGCTTTGGATCTACGGAAACCGGCAATTTCATCATTGCCAATAATTTCGATTCCGGATTCCAGCACTTCATCGCGGTGAACCAAATCAATAATTACATTGGCTTGTTCAGTTTCAGGGAAATAATACCGGTGAAATCCTGCACGGGTTGTAGCGGTAAGATCAACGTTTACAGGACCTTCTTCAAGTTTTACATGATACAATCCGGGTTTCGCCCACTCGTTTTCATGGCTGAAAACCGAAGAATATCCCTGTTTAGTGCTGGTTTTGGCTCCATTGTCAAATTGCACTTCTCCAACGGTTGGCATCAACAATATATCACCATAATCAGAACAACCGGTTCCGCTCAGATGTGTATGACTGAACCCATAGATAATGCTGTCAGAATAATGATAACCACTGCAGCCATCCCAGCCTTCGAGGCGCGTATCCGGGCTTAACTGCACCATCCCGAAAGGCAGGCTTGCTCCAGGGTATGTATGCCCGTGACCACCGGTACCTATAAAAGGATCAACATAATCAGTCAGGTTGTTAAACGTCTTCCCTCTGTAGCGTTCCTTGCAGGAATTCAGGTTTTTATTATCATTTTTACATGCTATCAGTGCTGTAAAAGCAAAAAAAAGTAAAAAAAATCTTATCTTCATTTGGTTGTTTGGGTAATTTATGGAAATTCCGGAGACTGTTATGATCAAATAATTAAAAGAATCATTATTGTTTTTCGGCAAATTCAGTACTCAGTTTTAATGCTTTTTCAATTGCCTGAATCGACTGGTTTGTTAAAACCCGGATAGATTCTTTGGGCATCTTCTCAATAGTATATAGTGCAAGCTTTTCTGCCACAGGTTGTTGTCTGATAAATGTAACTGTCTGATCAAAAAATTTCTTGCGGGCTTCTGATATTATACCCGGGTTTTTAAGATTTATCTTATTGGTATTCTCAAAAAACTTTTCATAAATCATATTGGGCTTTTGTTCACCTGGTTTCTGGTCGCCGGCGAGGTGATGAATGATGGCTGAATTGTAATCTTTGGGTCCAAAACCTTCCGGTACTTTATCCATTCCCAGATACAGAGGTGCAAACGAATTGGTACAAGGCCGGTAAGGTGCCAGCCATAACACGCATCCCACAGGCAATGGCATCGAAGACCGTAACTGGGCTACAAATCCATAACGGGTTGTCTTACTGCACACAGAAGCGGGTTTTGATAAGTGCACATCTGCAGCCGGATCATCTTTCTTACAATCAAATGCTGTCCCTTCATAATGGTTTGCCAATACAGTCATCAAATCAATGAGTTCGATCTTCTTCTTTGGGCTAATCACCCATGGCAGATCATCACCCGGTTTATATATTTTTTTACCAAGCATATTTACTGCGGCCCACATCCGGCCTATATTGCCCATATTCTGAAGACTTTCAGCACTACCGTATACATTTCTGAAATTAAACGCGCCATCTTTTTCAGGCGTGTACCATCCACGGGCAATAGCGTAAGAAACCAAATCAGGGCTGGCAATTACGTTATCGATATCCCCGGGGTTAACATCCGTAATGGTGTAATAATTGGGGATAATTGCCAAAGTGCTGTCCGGAATACGTTTGGCAACAAAATGCTTTCCGTTTACAACCGAAAGCATCCAGGCTTCATTCGGATCAGCAATCAGGTAAGTACGACCTGAAGAATTGTAACCTTTTGCCTGAATGATCTCTGCGGCAATCTGAACAGCATTTCTTGCTGATTTTGCACCAACAGCCATGGCATAGCGTAATTGCCATGTCACACCACCATCTGTAAGTTCGGGCTGATCTTCACGCGATGGGCATGCATCGGATGAAATCACGACACCATTCTCATTCATAAATGAATCTGAGAAGTCCATTCCGGGCATTTCGAGCCACATAAATCCAAATCCATATGCAGGTTGAAGAGCTGTGTTATTATCTTCCGAAACGGCTTCCACCGGCCCCGATGGAAGCTTTGAAGAAGGCACCAGATACATATTAAAATGCACATCTCCAAAATCATCTTCATTGTGAGCCAGCATAACTGAACCATCGAATGTGCTGCTTTTACCTGCCAAAACTGAAAAACAATCCATATGGTTCTGAGCAATGGCCACTCCGGAAAAAAGCACTGTGAACAGCAATAAATACAATTTATTCATAACAAAAGGGTGTTTATTTGACTGAACTATTTACGCACAAATATAGAAAAGAGAACAGTTGGTTCAAAGCTTTTTAAATTTCTCTTTTCAGTATATCCCTATGTTCATCATATACTTTTAATATAAGTTCGCCAAAAAGCGTATTGGCCCAGGCAAACCATTTTCGTGAAAAGTTGGCAGCATCATCCTTGTGAAATGATTCATGCATAAATCCTGTGCCGGCATGTGTGGATTTAAGCATTTTCAGACATTGAAGAATTTCTTCATCATCGATACTCGTTAGGGCTCTCAGAATGATCCCCATAGGCCAGATGTTATTTTTTCCTGTATGCGGACTCCCCTGCCCTTCCGCGGCTTTACCTCTTAGAAACCAAGGGTTGCTGTCGCTCAACAAAAATCGTCTGGTATTCATATAAATACCATCATCCGGTTTTAAGATTCCAAGATATGCCAGCGACATCAGGCTCGGGACATTGGCATCATCCATAAAAAGCCTGTTGCCGTAACCATCAGTTTCATAAGCATATATACGTCCAAAATCAAGATGATCGGCAATTGCATATTTTTGAACTGCAGACTCAACCTCGTCAGCAAAATCGTTGCAAATTGAAGCAAAATCACTATCGTTTAAAACCGTACTGAAAATTTCCGACAGTTGACGTAAACCCTGTACGGCAAACAGGTTGGAAGGAATCAGGTATGGCAGGTTGCTGGCATCATCTGACGGGCGGAACATAGAACATATCAGTCCGACGGGCTTTGCCGGGCGGCCTGTACCATCATGAACCGGAGCATCCTCCATGGCACTTGTGATGCGAATAAAGCGGTAAGGGCTCATACCATTCTTTCGTTGCTCAATGCGCATAGTCTCTACAATCAAGCGCATAGCTTTATCCCATTCAGCATCCAATACGGTAATATCGCCGGTTTCTTTCCAGTATCGGTATGCCAGCCGGATAACATAACACAATGAATCGAGTTCATACTTCCGTTCATGCAAACCTGGCTTCATCGCTGGTTTATCAGAACTCCAGTCAGAAACAGCAGTTTCATCCCTGTTAAAAGCGTTGGCATAAGGATCGAGTAATATGCAGGCAGCCTGCCGGTTCACAAGACCCTTTACAAGTTTCTTCAAAGGTTCATCAGCATTCAGAAATGGCATATAGGGCCAGACCTGTGCTGTGGAATCACGAAGCCACATGGCATGAATATCACCTGTTATGACAAAGGTATCAGGTTTGCCGTGCAATTCACCCAAATAAATAGTGGTATCGAGTGTATTTGGGAAACAGTTCCGGAACATCCAGGCCAACTCTTTGTCAGCCATTGCTGCAGTAACTTCGTTAATTTTATCTTCAACTGACTTGCTCACGAACCGCCGAAGTTCAGGTGAAGGACGCTGTGAAATGAAGTCCCCGTCAGGTTTAAAAACTGATCCGAGTATTTTGTT
This sequence comes from uncultured Bacteroidales bacterium, assembly GCA_964550695.1. Lineage (GTDB taxonomy): Bacteria > Bacteroidota > Bacteroidia > Bacteroidales > TTA-H9 > CAZKCK01. The sequence goes on from CAZKCK010000090.1 coordinate 11,028, forward strand.
GTTGAAAATCAGAGTTGAGCCAGCTAAAAGGCTTGTATTTTGAATGAATTTCCGACGGTTCATTGTAGGTTGGTTTGATTTGACGAAATTATAAAAAACATGGAATCTAAAACGGGGCATCCGCGGATCATCACAGTGTTTATCTGAATTCTTCCGGCATCAAAATCACAAATAGATTTCAAAATTTTAAAATTTGCGCACCTACGGCGCGCTAAAAACATCAATTTAAAAACTCCATGCCATCACTGTGGCGCACCTACGGCGCGCTAAATCTCCTATCAATAATTGTGTTTCTAAAAACTATCTGACTCAACAAAAACTCATTCAATCAGAGTTTCTATTCAAAAAAACAATAAAATCAACAGTTTGACAAGTAATCAGAACTCATTTAGCCTGTAAGCTTCTGGCCGCCGTAGGTGGCCAATAGTGATAAACCCGAAAATCCAAAACAGAATCCAACCACCCCGGAAGGGTGGAACAGAAAACATCGAATAAAAACCCATAACGAGGTAAATCATTTTGCAT
>CAZKCK010000090.1:11652-15500 GCA_964550695.1 uncultured Bacteroidales bacterium
AATCTTAGTTTCCATTCAAAAAATATCAAAATCAACAGTTTAAACAAAAATTACTTGTCGAGTCGATTGAACAATTCGGGCCGCCGTAGGTGGCCAATAGTGATAAACCCAAAAATCCAAAGCAGAATCCAACCACCCCGGAGGGGTGGAATATCATTAGGAAACAGCAATTATTCAAGAAAATTAAACAAATATGGCTCTTCATATGCAATTTCATGTCTTTTTAACATATCAAGATATTCTATTCTAAAATTTTTCTTTTGATGATGCTGTTTCTGATTATCAATATACCTGATCACATTGTTTCGATGTGTCATACTGTATGAAAATGCTCCATAACCCTCCTGCCAGCAAAATTTAAAAGGTGATAAGTGATTGCTGTTAATAAATAGTGAGGAGTCTGATTTTAAATCACGAACAAGATAAGAAAGGTTGCAGTCGGGATGCATACCAAAAAAAATATGAATATGATCCCTCGCAGAGTTAATGGCCAGCGGTTTATGCTTATTGTTATTAAGAATTCCCCCAAGATAGCTATGTAGTTGTGTCTCGAAACTACTGGTAATTAATGCTTCCCTATGTTTTACAGCAAAAACTACCTGAATCGAAATCTGATAATACTTGTTTGCCATAACAAAAGATTTTTAACGTAAAATTAATTATTCTGTTGAAAGTTGCGCACCTACGGCGCGCTAAAACAATCAATTTAAAAAAAACTTCATGCCATCACTGTGGCGCACCTACGGCGCGCAGAATGCCTACTGATTATTATTTCCGGGAAGAAATTCTATTCCCCAAAGCACATGCGATGTAATTATTCTGTTAACAGAACCATCAATATCATAAATTCAACCAGAAATTACGACTCAAACGGCCAAACTTTTGGCCGCCGTAGGTGGCCAATAGCGATAAACCCGAAAATCCAAAGCAGAATCCAACCACCCCGGAGGGGTGGAACAGAAAACATCGAATAAAAACCCATAACGAGGTAAATCATTTTGCATCAAACACCTCATATATTATTGTTAATAAACCTGTTAAACATCCAAGGAATGCCGAAACGATAACACCGGAATCCACATTCCTTCAAAGTTGCGCACCTACGGCGCGCTAAAACCATCAATTTAAAATCATCATTCAATCGCTGTTGCGCACCTACGGCGCGCAAAATCTCCCATCAATAATTGTGTTTCTGAAATCTATCTGACTCAACAAAAACTCATTCAATCTTAGTTTCCATTCAAAAAATATCAAAATCAACAGTTTAAACAAAAATTACTAGTCGAGTTGATTGAACAATTCGGGCCGCCGTAGGTGGCCAATAGTGATAAACCCGAAAACCCAAAGCAGAATCCAACCACCCCGGAGGGGTGGAATGAAACAATCATGCTGCCATATCTTCACAAGTTATCATCATCAATTCAATACTACCCAATTCTCACAAACAAACCGTATTTTTGCTATAAAATTACACATCTTGAATAACACTCAGAACGAACTCGCACTGCAATTTTATAAGTGGTCAGGCATGATGCCGGAAAATATACTCAGCCTGCCACTCTCTGGCTCTGATCGCAAATACTTCAGACTTACAAGCGGAAACATCACGGCTATAGGTGTTTTCAACAGTGACAAAAAAGAAAATAAGGCATTTCTGGAATTTACCAGATTCTTCCTGAAAAACGGTCTGAATGTTCCGGAACTACTTTCAACTGATGAGGCATCGGATACCTGGCTCTTATCCGATCTGGGTGACACTACTTTATTTTCATGGCTTACATCGGCAAGAAAAATCATCGGATGGACAGAAGAATTCACAAAAACTTATAAAACAGTTTTAGATAATCTGATTGAATTTCAGCGTCTTGGCAAAAATGGCTTTAACTTTGACCATTGCTATCCGCGATCCGCTTTTGATAAACAATCGATGCTTTGGGATCTGAATTACTTTAAATACTATTTTCTAAGGTTGGCCCATATCACCTGCGATGAACAGGAACTTGAAAACGACTTCCATTCTTTTACAGAATTCCTCCTAAAAACTGATTGTGAATATTTTATGTACCGTGATTTGCAGTCGCGGAACCTGATGTTGCACAACAATAAAATATATTTCATTGACTATCAGGGAGGCAGAAAAGGGGCGCTTCAATATGATGTGGCTTCGCTGTTGTTTGACGCCAAAGCAGATATCCCGATGGAAGTTAAATCAGAACTTCTTCATTATTACATTGATAGAGCTGAAAACAAACTGGGCATCGATCCGGCAGAATTTCTGGAATATTATTACGGGCATGTATATATTCGTATCATGCAGGCCATGGGCGCCTATGGGTTCAGGGGATTTTTTGAACAAAAGGCACATTTCCTCTTAAGCATTCCATACGCAATCAGCAACCTTGAATGGTTACTGGAAAACCATCCCCTGCCCGGCCATTTGAAGCACCTGACGGAGGTCCTTACTTTGATAACCAAATCTGAACAGTTAAAGCAATATGATTTCAAACCTACCCGCCTGACTGTTAGCATTTACAGTTTCTCCTATAAAAAAGGCATTCCTGTTGATTACTCCGGAAACGGTGGTGGTTTTGTATTTGATTGCCGTGCCATTCCCAATCCCGGCAAATTTGAAGAATTCAAAAACCTGACCGGTCTTGATGAACCTGTGATTAATTACCTGACTAACAGACAGGAAGCACGTGAATTCATAGAATCGACAGCTGAACTTGTTGAAAAAAGCGTTGCGACTTACCTCAACAGGGGATTTACACATCTCCAGGTCAGTTATGGCTGCACCGGTGGTCAGCACCGGTCAGTATTCTCAGCACAGCGCCTGGCTGAAAGGCTCAGGCAAAGAAACGATATTGATGTTATACTAATTCATAGAGAATTGGCTGCACTTTGAGCAAAACGGCCTCTTCATTTGTTTACTTTCAAATGATGTACCCATGAGCAAGACACAATGTAAAAAGAACAAATCCGTATCGAATGAAAAGCCTGAATTCAGGTGCAAAAAATGTCATGCCGAAGTAAACAAGAGTGAAAAGGTATGCAAACCCGAGAAAATATAAGAACGTTTTGAATACATAAACGAAATATCTTACTATTAAGAATGGCATAAACGGTTAATAATGAAAGCAATGATTTTCGCCGCCGGAAAAGGCACCAGACTCCGGCCCCTCACCGATACAATGCCCAAAGCACTGGTAACAGTTGGCGGAATTTCATTACTCGAAAGGGCGATCAGAAAACTTGAATCGGATGGCTTTACTGACATTATAATTAATGTATGCCATTTCGCAGAACAGGTTGTTGAATTCCTTCACGCGCACAACAACTTTGGGCTGAACATTGCCATTTCAGATGAATCTGACCTGCTGCTTGATACCGGTGGCGGGCTCAGAAAAGCATCCTGGTTTTTTGATGACAAACCATTTCTGGTATACAATGTTGATATTCTGACTGATCTGAATCTTGAACAATTATACCTGCATCACCTTGAGTCAGAGTCTATGGCAACGCTTGCCGTACGCAGCCGGGTAACCAAACGCTATCTGATGACAGATGCATCTGGCCGACTGACAGGCTGGAAGAATGTACAAACCGGGGAAATCCGAACCCATGTGCCAGAAAATCAGGAAATCCAGCTAAAAGCTTTTAGTGGCATACATGTGATAAATCCTGAATTTTTCAGCCACATGCCTGATGAAAAAGTTTTTCCGGTGATGGACTTATACATTAATATATGTAACCACCAACTGATAAACACCTATGACCACAGTTCAGGATTCTGGACGGATGTAGGTAAGCCGGAAGAACTGGCTGAGGCGGAGCTGAAGGTTAATAAT
>CAZKCK010000091.1:0-15499 GCA_964550695.1 uncultured Bacteroidales bacterium
AATTGCTTTGTGCACCGGGAAGAATTGTATATGTTAGTGTACCCGTTCCACCACCAGCAACTACCTGAACTGTGCCGTTGCTTTGGTTAAAACAATCAGAATTTGTAGATGTGGCAGAAATGACTGTAAGAATCACCGGATTTACAAGCGTAACGGTTTGTTGTGAACCGGAATATAAGCATAATCCGCTGTCTTTCACCATAATATTGTTGTAGGTGCCTGCACACAGGTTTGCAAAAACCGGGCTGTCCTGAAAGGTGCCGGACAGGGTGTATGGATTCCAGTTGATGCAGTACTGATACGGTGGAATACCCCCTGTGGCATTCATAGTTATTGTGCCGTCGCAAATATTGTTACATGTTGGTGTGGTGTAAGTTATTGATGAAATTTCAACCGGCGTTGGTCCATCAATTGTTATGGTCATTGGTGCGCTGGTAAAGCAAATTGTTTCGGTTGGAGCTCCGCCTCTTTTTTCACGTATCTTCAAGGTATAATTGCCTTTAAGTAGATTCTGAAATACTGATGTATCCTGCCAGTCAAATGTAACAGGCCCAGTTAAACTGTATTCGATTACACTGTTTGTCATTCCCCCGCTGGCATATACTTCCAGTTTTCCGTTTGAACTGTTGCTGCATGGTGAAACATTTGAAATCCGGGTGCTGTCAACCATCGGAATATGATATTCGTCAGGGAGAATCCAGTTTACAGAACCAATCGATAAAGAATTTAATGCAGTATCCGGCGCAATACCCGAACCGGTGGGGTCGGCTCCGTTTTTGCCATGAATATAGCTGAGGCTTATGTATTCGAGCGATAAGGGCAATGGGGAAAATATACCGGCCAGGTGGCTGGATGAGCTATTTGTTGATTTGAAGATTGTCTGTTCACATAAAATGCTTCCGTTGAGATTGAACTGGTTAATGCTTTGTGTGCTGTCAGCCTGCAAGGTAAGAACATTTGCTGTGGAACCGCCGTTATACGGGTAGTTGCGGTTCAGGTTAAGCGTATCAATCTGATTTGAACCAATGTAAATACTACCGTTCCCGAGAAAATTCAGATTGGACGTAAAATGGTTTCCTGAACCGGATATTGTACCATGGTCAGTAAATGTTACGTTTCCAAAGGTGTTATTGTTTGACATCACAGGGCTTTCACCTATTCTGCCGGTATAATTATTTAAGGGAAATGAAGTTTTGAAAATTCCGAAAACTACTTCTTTATAGGTGTTTGAGCTTGAAAACAAGACACCTTTACCATAAAAGGTTATATTGTCAAACGCCAGTCCGTCACCGGCTTTTACGCGTTGAAGCCCGCCTGATGTAAAGATCAGATTGGAAGCTCCACCGGTAATAAGCGTAAAGGAACTGCTGTATTCAATTGCCCAGCTATAACCGCCTACCGGTGAAATCATATAACAATTAAATGTTGAGTTCCCGAGATTGAGGGTTCTGGGCGAGTTTACTGTTGAATAAAAGTGCATGGCTTTAACACCGAAATTATTGGTATTCAGAGTTCCGGCATTGAGATAAATCTGAAAAAAAACATTTAAAGCCGAAGTCAGGGTCCAACTGCCGCCAAGTCCATCAAAGAACACTGTTCCTGATACTTCCACACCATGCATATTAATGGTATTACCGGTATTGGTCGAAGAAAAGAATAGACCGCTGGCAAAATTATTTTGCATTGTAGGTTCCCATGAGAGAGATCCGTATATATTAACAGACTTTGTAGCATAAAGAATTGCCTCACGTGTACTAACCATCGTCATGCTCGCACAATAGGCCGGCTGAAAATATACAAAAATACTGTCGCCATCGTTGATACTGTTCTGGTCAAAAATCACATTGTCAAGGCTGGTCGGAAGATTCAAAGGATGTATGGTGCCACCTGAAACGGTAGCCCAATGACTCAAATCATTCCATTCCCCCTGTCCGCCAACCCAGTAAAGTGTTGATTGAGCGTTCAGATTAAATGAGGATAGGAATATAACAATATATAAAAGGAGAAGCTTATTTTTTCTTCTTATTAGGTAATCAGTCAAGTTATTCATGTCTTTCATTTTATCCTGATTGCTGAAATTCAGCAAGATAAGTTTATTATTAAATTGTTCGTCCAATATGACCTGTTCTTTATCCAAAGATCCCGAAGCGGGTTTTTACAATTTACAGAGAACTCATCCGGTTAACAGACAGTATAAATACTGTGTTGGTTGTATTGTTTTTGGAAATATGCTAATAAAACAATATGAACATTTAAAATGTTGATAATAAATATTTTATGTTTTATGTTATCCATAATACTTACAAGATGTGTTTAAAATTTGGACATTGCGGAGGTAAAATAGGACATTTCATACAAAAAATCAGTGTAAAGGTACAAATATTCGAAAGATTGTGCAATAGTTTTTTGTTATTTTTTCATAAAAATAAAAATATTTTCCATTTTTTGGATAGGATATGCCCGGTTTGTAAAAAATTGAAAGATACTTACGTCTGATTTTTTTATAAGTAAGTTTAAATATACATGCCTGTTTATGCTTTAGGTAAATTTAACTAATTGTTATTGAGTAATTTAAATATTCATCTAGGGTCTTATTGATTTATAATATGACCATTTGAGGAGTTTCAGCCACCAGCGCATTATTTGTAATCCCGTAAAATATTTATTTTTTCCAAAATTTGAAATATATGTTTGTGTTTTTTGTTGTATATTGCAGTGGTTATTATTAACAGGTCAGTGAAGTTGTTATAGTTTGTGGCCTTATTAAAAATAAGTAAGCTTATGGCTATTGATAGTATTGATAATAAAATAGTTATGTTAAATGTTGAACCAATTGCGTTTTGCCTGGTTCAAGATGCCACAAAGCCGGCTTCTTTTAGTTTTTCCGTTGCTGAATTCAATATTCAGTTTAAGCAACTTTTTATAATTGAACGTGATACCCTGACTGTTAATGAATTAATTAACAAACTTAATGCCTTTGACCCTGAACTGGTGATTACTGCTGATTTTTTTAAGAATAACAACCTCATAAGCCTGAACAGCACATCGGTTCGTTTTCCATATTCGTACCTTTCAGTGGTATATTATCAGCAAGATAAGTTTATTATCAGATTAGTACATTTTGAGCCTCTGATAAACAGGAATTTGCAACTTTCTGTTGTGTCTCCCGATAAGCCTATTCATGAAATAAGGATGAATGTTGATGTGGTGACGGAAGCTGAACGTATGCTAAATACGCTTTTTGGGAATTTGCCCGGAATGGCATACCGGTGCCGGAATGACAGAGACTGGACGATGGAGATCGTAAGCGAAGGATGTTTTGAACTAACCGGATATCAACAATCTGACTTGATTCACAATACCAGAATCTCATTTAACGACATTATCAGACCGGATTACCAGGAGTACCTTTGGGTCAAATGGCAGCAAAGGCTTGCGCTGCATCAGTACTTTGAAGAAGAATACCCGATTGTACTTCCGGACGGCACTGAGAAATGGGTATATGAAAGAGGATGTGGCGTTTTTGATAAATGGGGCAATCTTCAGGCACTCGAAGGTTATATAACTGATATTGATAACCTTAAGAAAGCCAACCTTTTGGTTGAAAAAAGTTACGGGTATTTTAAGTCAATTTTTGATTCAATCAATGACGCGGTGTTTATTCATGAATTTCCTTCGGGTAAGGTGTTGGACGTAAACAAGCGTGCCTGCGAACTGTTTGGCTACACATATGATGAAATGCTTTTGATGTCAGTAGCACAACTGAGCGCATTAGATGTTTCCTATACGCAGGAAAATGCTCAAAATCTGATATTTAGAGCTTATACTGCTGGACCACAGATTGTTGAATGGTGTGCATTAAACAGAAAGAATGAACTTATATGGGTTGAAATTAATGCCTGCCATGCAAAAATAAACAATGATGAAAGAGTGGTTATTACCGTAAGGGACATCAGTGAGCGTAAACTGGCGCAACAAAATCTTACGAAACGTGAAAAGGATCTCAAAGAATTGAATGCACTGAAAGATAAGTTTTTTTCGATAATTGCGCATGATCTGAAAAGCCCGTTTAATGCCATACTTGGTTTTAGTGAACTGCTTTGCAATGATTATGAAGTTTTTACCGACACTGAACGAAAACGTCAGATTCTTAATATTTATGAGTCTTCATCCACTGCATATAAGCTATTACAAAACCTTCTCGATTGGGCGAGGCTTCAAATAGGACGCTTCGAAATAAAACTTGTTCAGATTGAGTTAGCTGGAACGATAAATGAAATAGCTGGTATTTTTAAAACAATGGCCCATGAAAAAGGAATCAGTCTTACCGTGGACGTTGAACCGGACATGATTGTAGTTGCTGATAGCAACATGCTGTCGATTGTTATGAGAAACCTCCTTGTAAATGCCATAAAATTTTCCTTTAAAAACAGTGAGATAAGTGTGTTTATTACGCCGGGTACTCCCGGGTTTATGGTTGTAAATGTTGAAGACTACGGTATTGGCATTATGCAGGAAGATATTGATAAACTGTTTAAACTTGAATATAAGGTTCAGCAAAATGGCACAGCGAAAGAAACAGGCACTGGTTTAGGTCTGATTATTTGTAACGACTTTGTTCATGCGATGGGTGGTTCAATAGGTGTTGAAAGCGAACCGGGAAGAGGCAGCAGGTTCTGGTTTAGTTTGCCTGTTGCAAGCAATTCTGCATGATATGGTTCCCGGGTAGTTTTTAAATATATAGTTATTATTTGCATAAATAATTGTTATGTAACGTGTTATCAGATAAATGCTAAAAAAATGACTTCTAAACTCTAAAACTTTTTACATCAGGAAGTGTTTACAAATTAATATTTTATCTCAGGTTATTATTTGTTGATTCGAGTTAAAACCGCTGCTTATTGTTAAATAATGGATACAAAAAAAACTGAAACTGCTGAAATAGAATTTCTCCGGAAAGAGGTTTCCCGGCTGCAAGAGGAGTTGGGTGTAATAAAAAATAAGCATATCATCGCCAAATCAGTTGTTGAAAACACTCAGGATCTGATTACCATACATGACAAAAAGGGAATTGTATTTTATGAAACTCCTTCTGTTGCAAGAGAACTGGGGTATTCATTATTAAATAGGCATCCATTTGAATTTGTTCATCCTCAGGATTTTAAAAAACAAATGAAAGCATTTCTTTCAGCTTTCAGAGATGGGGTTATCAATGAACCATTTCAGTTCAGATGTAAAACCGCCGATGGAGGATTTTTGTTATTGGAAAGCGTTGCCACAGAATTAATAATTTCTGACGATATTCGTGGAATTGTGATAGTTTCAAAAAATATTACTGAGCATTCACTTGCAGATGAAGCACTTAAACAATCACGCGAAGCACTTTCAGCGATATTAAGCAATTCCGGAATTGTATTTTTTATACTCAATCAGGCAGGAGAATTTCAGTTAATCAAGGGCGAGATTCTAAACAAAACAGGTATCCGGGAATCCGATTTTATTGGTAAGAATATCAATCACTTCCGCTTGCGTTATCCTGGAATTGCAGAGGGTGCAGGGCAAGCTTTTAAAGGTAAAAAAACCAGTATTGTTACACAGTTTTTCGATTTTTTCTTCGAAATATGGTTCGTTCCAATATATGATTCCGATAATTCAGTGAACGGTGTTATGGGTATCATGAATGATATCACTGCCTTTGAATCGCATCGTGGCACCGAGAAGCTCTACCGTACCCTGTTCGATCTTTCACCCGTAGGCATAGTGCTGGAATCCACTGACGGGATAATTCTGGAAGTAAACCAGGCCATTTGCCGGACCGCAGGTTATGATGTTCATGAACTGATAGGAAAACACGTTTCAATATTTGCGGGTGAGGTTAATAAGTATCTGGTTGATCAGCATATTAAAGAAATTACTGAAGGAAAAACTTTGGTTTTTGAAGTTGAAAGTTTCAGAAGTGATGGATCAAAATATCATGCGGAATTAATAGAGACCTGCATTTCACTTTCTAACAATCAGAAGGCAATCCTTTCATTATCAAATGATATTTCGGAGCGCAAAAACTTTGAAAATGCCTTGCGTGAAGGTGAAATTAAATACAGAAATATTTTTGAAAATATACAGGATGTTTTTTATCAAACTGATAATCAAGGGAATATTATTACAATCAGTCCATCTATTGAACGATATTCAGGTTTTACCCCGGATGAACTTATTGGTTTAAATGTTTCTAAATTATATATAGATCCTGACGAAAGGGAAAGTTTGCTGCAGGTTATCCGCTCCAATGGCGAAGCCGTTGATTTTGAAATCAGGTTAAAGGCAAAAAAAGGGCAATTGGTTTATGTTTCAGTAAATGCCCATTTTCTTTATGACGGTAACGGTGAGATCAACGGGATAGAGGGTTCACTGCGTGATGTTTCTGAGCGCAGGCTTGCACTTGAACAAATCAGGCGTTTATCACTCGCTGTTGAACAAAGTCCGGTGATGATTCTGGTAACTTCGCCGAAAGGTATTATCGAATATGTGAATAAACGGTATTTAGAAATATCCGGATATTCAGTGACTGAAATTCATGGTTACCCGCTTGAATCGGTTTTTTTACCGGAGAATGGCCACACCTTTTTCAATGAAATTTTTCAAATACTCAATCATGGAGGTGAGTGGAAAGGTGAGTTGCAAAACCACAAATCTGATCGTGGAACGTTTTGGGTGTCAGCTTCAATTTCTGTAATCAGAAACGAAAGGGGAGAAATGCTAAATTATCTTGCCATTCTTGAAGACATTACCGAGCGCAAACAATTTATGAATGAAATAGTTGAAGCCAGATCCAGAGCCGAGCAATCAGATAATTTAAAATCAACCCTGCTTGCCAATCTAAGTCATGAATTCAGGACACCCATGAATGGTATTCTAGGTTTTGCGCAAATACTGTATTATGATTCGCCCACAGATGAGTTGCGTGACCTTGCCGAAAAAATATTTATTTCGGGTGAACGACTTATGAAAACACTTGATTCAATCATGTGGCTGGCCCAGATTGAATCAGGTCTGCAGCTGTTTGAAGAGGCAGTTGAACTGGGATCTAAACTTTCTTCCATTGTGGCATCGTATGGAAGGAAAATTGAAGCTAAAGGAATTACCTTCATCAGCAATGTTGAGAAGGGATTTGTTGTAAGAACTGATAGTATGCTTATCGGTCAGGCACTTTCAGAGTTGCTCGACAATGCGCTGAAGTTTACTGATTTTGGCAGTATTACGTTGGATATTAAACTTCAGGTAATTGATGGGGTAAATTATGTGCTGATTGAAGTAAAAGACACAGGTATAGGGATTCAACCTGATATGCAAGAACAGGTTTTTAAAGAATTCAGACAGGCAAGTGAAGGGATTAACAGGGAATATGAAGGGACCGGGCTGGGACTGGCAATCGTTAAAAAAATTGCCACCAAACTGAATGGGTTTGTTAAGATCGACAGCAACATCGGGAAGGGTGCTGTGTTTAGTTTTGGGTTTGAAGCGAAGGAATTGCTTAAAATTGATGTTAAGCTTAAACCGGAATTTATTTTGAATAAGCAGCCCCAAGTTGCTTCTCCGGTAAAGTTGCCACATGTTCTTATAGTTGAGGATAATGAAATAAACCGTGAATTGATTGCTGTTTTTTTAAGCGGAATATGTGAAGCTGATATGGCCAGAAATGCAAACATGGCATTAGAAAAAGCTGAAAGTAATAATTATGAGGCATTTTTTATGGATATCAACCTGAGGTCAGGAATGGATGGTTTATCTTTGACAAAATTAATCAGACAAATGGAAAAATACAGGAATACACCTGTAATAGCCGTTACAGGTTATACTTTAGCCGGTGACAAGGAAAGACTGATTCATGAAGGTTGTTCGCATTATATAGCCAAACCTTTTGAACGACGTGAATTTGTTCAACTTGTAAAGCAAGCCCTTAACCTTCTTTAATCAATTTGAGTAGAATGAATAATTTGGGCATTTAACTTTAATGATATGAATATTGTTATAACAGGTGCAAGCAGGGGAATAGGTGCGGAATTGGTCAGATCGCTTGCAACAGATGAAGGTCACACAATCATTGGAATTGCACGCTCACGAGATAATCTTGTTGCATTACGTCAGGAATGCCATGCAAAGCGATGCCCGTCAAATTTTTATGGTATTGTGGTTGATTTTGGTGTTTCAATGGATTTCGAGAATCTGATATCACAAATCAACACATTGGTACCGCATATTGATATTTTGGTAAATAATGCGGGCCAAATGGTCAATAAGCCTCTGGATAAGCTGGCTGAGTCTGATTTTGATCAGGTGTTTTCAGTAAATGTAAAGGTGCCATTTTTATTGATCAGGGCATTGCTTCCATTCATGAAGCCCGGAAGCCACATTGTGAATATTTCATCAATGGGTGGGGTTCAGGGAAGTGAAAAATATAAAGGGCTTTCATTGTATAGTGCAAGCAAGGGTGCGCTTGCCGTTCTAACTGAATGCCTCGCTGTGGAATTGGCTGACAGGCAGATTTATATAAATTGTCTGGCTCCCGGAGCCGTACAAACCGAAATGCTTGCCGAAGCTTTTCCCGGATACAAAGCTCCGGTAACGGCCTCAGCCATGGGCGAATATATTGCGCAATTTGCCTTAACTGCCCATAAAGTTATGAACGGAAAAATCATTCCCCTTGCATTTTCAAATCCTTAACAGGAATTATTCTTATTTGCTTTATGCATATTTATAGTATTATAAATCTGATTTCCGGCCTTATATCACTTTTTCTGGTGGTGTATGCATGGCGATTCCGTAAGTCTCCGGCTTTTAAGGAGTTTAGCCTGCTGATGGTGGCGGTTGGTTTTTATGCTTTTGGATATGCTTTTGAATTGACCGCGACAAACCTTGAACAGATACGATTTTGGTTATATGTTGAGTATATTGGTGTGGCATATCTTCCGGCATTACTTATAATTTATGCCCTGAAATTTACAAATCTCGAAAAATGGGTCAATGCCTTAACACTTTCTGTTTTATTCGGGTTGTCGACTACAACACTTATAATCAATTATACGAACAACCTTCACCATTTGTTTTATGCAAGTATGACATTGCTGCAAAAGGGACCTTTAACATTGCTGGTTATTACGAAAGGTCCCTGGTATTGGGTGCATATTATTTATGTAAATGCCTCATTTGTAATATTTAATATTATTTTATACTATTTTTATAAAGGTGTTGCAAAGATTTACCGGCGTCAGGTATTTATTATTTTGGCTGCCTCGCTCATCATGTGGATTGGATTGTTGTTATTTCTGACACACCTTGCACCCGAAGCCATCGACATCAATCCTATTGTTTTTACCTTGAGCGGTATCGTAATAGCCTGGGGAATGATGTTTTACAGAATTTTTGACCTTGTACCGATTGCTCTTGAAAATATTTATCAAAGTATACATGATGGTGTAATTATACTTGATAATGATAAACGCATTGTTGGTTGCAATCCGATTGCAGTTAAAGTTCTTGGTGATTACGCCAAAAACCCGGTTGGTAAAATACTTAAAGAATTAACTGAGTTTTCGAAATTAGTACAGCCTTTGTTTGAATCAGAAAAGGGAGAATTTAATATGGCATTGGAAGGTAAAGAGTCAATCAGGCATTACCATACGCGTACAAGCATTATATACAACAGGAACGGATTGATGATAGGAAGGGCCATCATTTTTACAGATATAACACGAATTATTGAAAATGAAAATCTTTTGCGTGACAATGAATTGAAACTTCGGGAATTGAATGCCACTAAAGACAAGCTTTTTTCAATTATTGCCCATGATCTTAAAAATCCTTTTCAGGTACTCCTGGGGTTTTCAGAGCTGATACAGGATGAGGCTGAAATGATTAATAATGAATTGATTAAAAAGTATAGTAACCAGTTAATTCAATCCACAGTACAGACCCACAAATTGCTTCAAAACCTTTTAGAGTGGTCGGTGGCTCAATCCGGGGGTATAAATTTTAACCCTGTAACAATAAAACTAAAGCAAATTGTGGATGAAGTAACAGATACCATCAGACCATCGGCAATGGCAAAGAAAATATCTGTCGAAATCAATGTGCCACCTGAATATCAGATATTTGCTGATAATAAAATGATACAAACGGTTATTCGTAATTTGATTACAAATGCAGTTAAATTTTCATTTGCAAATAAAACGATTTCTATCAGAGCTTTACGTACCGAAGGGTTTATAGAATTAACTGTTGAAGATTCAGGAGTTGGGATGAACCCCGAAAAAGTAAATGTCCTTTTCAGAATCGATAAAATGTCTTCATCACCCGGAACATCGGGCGAATCCGGTACCGGGTTAGGTCTTATTCTTTGCAAGGAGTTTGTTGAAAAGAACAATGGTTCCATTTCAGTAAGAAGCACCGAAGGGAAAGGAAGCGCATTTATAATCAGATTACCGGAAGCAAATTTACTATAACCAATTTGTGGGTTTAGGTTGCTCTCATTAATCAAAATATGCCTAAAAATTACTTTGCAACCGAATAGGTATTTGCCAACTGATTCAATTCAGCTTCATATTCCTCAAGTCTACTGCTGAATCCGGCCATAGCTGTCTGGTAATCATCTTTCAGACTGGTCAGAAATTTTTTATAATAACTGATACCATTGTGGAGGTTTTGAGCAAAATTCTGCAGGTACTTTTCAGTCTGGCCCGGAACCGGATTTTGCACAAGGTTTCTGAGATAATCAATATACAACCCCAGCTCTTTCAGGAAGATATTCGGACGGTCTTTTCTTTTAATCAGGTTAATACGCCCGTAAATATGATCTGTCATTTGTTTAAGACTCACTATTTCAGTAAAATAGGCCATATTAGGACCGGGGCAAACAGAAACTCCCGTACCCTCAACCTGTGTGCTCAGGTTGTTTACAAGTAAGGTTGCTGTTCCAAGCCCCACACAGATGCATGATTTTTCAGTGATCAGCTTATAAAGTTTATCGTATGCTTCGGCATTGTGGTTACCATTGTTGAGTTCAGCAATTTTTTTTGACTGAAAGTTGCGGGAGGCAGTACAAATTGGTTTTTCGCCAAACTCAGTGTTAAACGACAGTAAATGCTTCGGACAACTGCTACCGGGTTTGCCTTTGCTGATATTCAATTCTTTTTCAATGTCCTTGGTATTGTTACGTACAGAATTAAAGGGTACGCCCAATGGTGAGATATTGCTAAGATACAGGTCTTTCTCTTCGGCCTTGCTTAAAAGTTCAAGTGTTTGATTATCAATACTTACAACTTCAGGTGAAAGCAGAAACGGAGTTCCCCAACCCACTGAGTCAAGGTTATAATAATTAAGCAAAAGCTGGTGTTCCGAGGCAGTGCCTACTCCGCCCTGTGCGGTAATTTTTACGGATGGTTTCTGATCGGGAACGGGTCTGTTTTTATCTTTTAATGCCTGCGCATAAATCTCATAAATTGTATCAGTGAGTATTTCCCTTTTTTCTTTCAATTCATCAAGAATAGGACCCATCAGGTAACCATCAGAGGCAAAGGCGTGTCCACCACAATTTAAGCCTGATTCAACCCGGAATTCAGAAATCCATAAACCTTTTTTAGCAAGAAATTTGCCCTGTATGATGGCAGAACGGTAATCGCTGATTTTCAAAATGATCTTTTTATTGAGCTGTCCGTTTTCATCAGGATAGAAGTCGTCGAAGTTTTCGATATAGCTGTAAAGCCTGGGGTTCATTCCGGCTGATAAGATGACTGAGGAACTGAGGTTGCTATTGGCAAATCCCCTGAGTGCCGCGTGCGCGTCATTAAATTCTGCCGGAAGCTTTTCGTCACCGATAAAATTTTCTTTATCCAGTTTGGTCATGATGTTTACGTCCACATCACCGGCTTTCAGATTTTCTTTGATCCAATCCGTAAGTTCAGCCGGGCCGGGTGCATTCTGAATCAGGTTCCGTAACTTTTCCTTTAATGCGGAAAAATCCGGAAGCAATTCCATGTATTTTTCAATATCACTGCCAGTTACAGAGGCACTGTTTTTGAGTTTTTCGAATTTTTCTTTAACGATGTGGTCAACCAGATTCAGGTATTCTGTGATTCGTTTGGCCCTGAAATCTTTGATCTTGTTTGATATTGCTGTAAAAGGGATTTCAAATTTGCTGCAATAAAACTCCCGCATTTTTTCAATCAGGCTATCATCAACCAGTGAAATTGATGAACTTATCCCAAGATGTGCAACACGTATGGGAGTATCGATGGTATAACCAATGCCCATCACAGGTATGTGAAAGGTGTGGTTGTTGGGTTTGTTAATCATTTATTAAACTTTGGACTACAAAGGTAGTCATAATTCATGTGATGTGCCACTTTAAAGTAGCAACCCCTGACTGTTAAGGATGAAATACATAGAAGCCCGAAGTACTATGCGAGTTATAAAATATTGAATTTTATATTATTACAGGAAACCGATACATCAAAATAAATTATTTAAATATTTTAATTATTCGACTGTAACAATGTCGAGTGGTTTGGTTCTGGTCCAGGCTCCTCTGGTAAAGTCAGGAACATCAACAGCGTTGCTCCGGTTTTTCACTGAAATCTCGCTCAATTCAACAATTGAAGACCAGGCAGCGGCATCATAGACTGTCTGATCGAGTGGCAAACCATTTCTCAGGCAATATATAAGCCTGTAATCCATTATAAAATCCATTCCGCCATGTCCACCGACCTTTTTTGCTTTTTCTCCGATTTTAACTGTTAATGGATGCTGGTTCTCTGCAATTAGTTTATCAAATTCCTCCTGTTTTAGCCATGCGTGGGCTTTTGGTTCAAGTGCTATTTTTTCATTGGGCCATTTACGGGCCACACCACCGGTTCCACTCACAAGATGAATACGGCTGTAAGGCCTTGGGCTGGTAGTATCATGCTGAATCATAATGGTTTTACCGTTTGCAGTTTTCACCACTGTTGTATTCATGTCACCCAGCCGGTAAACCTGTTTTGCTTCAGGGCTTTCAGGTCCAAATTTATTAATTGCATACTGGCTCATACCAACCTGATTGGTTGATGTAGATGTAAGGTACTCGAACCTGTCGCCCTGGTTAATTCCCATGATTTGTGCAACCGGGCCAAGACCGTGGGTAGGGTAAGGGTTGCCTGTATGGTACATGCTGTATTTCAGGCGCCACATATCCTGATAACCGTTCTCTTTATCAAATTTAAGCCATCTGAGGTCATGAATATAGGCTGCTTCGGCATGCATAATTTCACCGAGTATTCCTTTACGGGCCATCATCAGGGTTGAGAGTTCAAAAAAGTCGTAGCAGCAGTTTTCGAGCATCATGCAATGCCTGCGGGTTTCTTCCGAAGTATCAACCAGTTCCCAGCATTCTTCAATGGTAAGCGCCGCAGGAACTTCTACAGCAGCATGTTTGCCGTTTTTCATGGCAAACACAGCATTGGGCGTATGTAAACTCCAGGGTGTACAAATATAAACAAGGTCAATATCAGAGCGTTGGCATAAATTCATCCAGTCATCGGGTCCTGCTGAGTATCCGGTGGGTTCTTTTCCACTTGCTTTCATAACATCCTGTTGTGATTTTTTAACACGCTCAGGAAACAAATCGCATACAGCAGTAATTTCAGTTCCTTCAACCTGTTGCAAACGTTGTACGGCATCGGCACCCCGCATCCCAAGGCCAATTACGCCAATTCTGACTTTTTCTAAAGGTTCACACCGCATGCCCATTGCTGATGTTCCTTTGCTTTCAGGAGTTAAAAGTGAGGTGGGTAATTCCAGGCCTGATGCAGATTTTGTAAATCCTGAAATTCCGAAAGCGGCTAACCCGGCGGCGGTGACCTTTAGAAAATTACGGCGGTTTGTGTTTTCGCTCATTGTATATTTTTTGGTTATGGTTTGGGCTGTAAAATTGCAAAATCCTTCTGATACTATCAAATTGATGGGCTTTATTGATCCCAAAAACTATTAAAAAATGTAATTTTGCAGTAAGATTAAAATCAAAGATGAAAATTGTAACCATTATTGGCGCCAGGCCACAGATCATAAAAGCCGCAGCACTTAGCAGAGCTGTCCGTACACATTATCAGGGCATTGTTGAAGAGATTATTGTACATACAGGGCAGCATTATGATAACAATATGTCAGAAGTTTTTTTTGAAGAACTTCAAATCCCAAGGCCGGATTTTAACCTTGGGGTTGGAAGCGAAAGCCATGGTATTCAGACTGCTCGTATGACTGAAGGAATCGAAAGGATTTTGCTTGAAACCCGACCTGATTGTATTGTGCTGTATGGGGATACAAATTCCACCCTCGCAGGCGCGGTTGCCGCTTCAAAAATTCAGGTACCTGTGGTACATATCGAAGCCGGATTGCGTTCTTTCAACAAGATTATGCCCGAAGAACTCAACAGGATCATTTGCGATCATTGTTCAACGCTTTTGTTTTCACCAACTTTAACCGGTTATAACAATCTGCTGCGCGAAGGATTCAATCCGATGGCCAGACCGCCCTATCATATCAACAATCCGAAAATATACCATTGTGGCGATATTATGTATGATAACAGCCTGTATTTTAAAGAACTGGCTAATAAACAGAGTAACATTCTTGATCAACTTCAGGTGAATTCCAACGGATTTATACTGGCAACCATCCATCGCAATACCAATACAGATGAACCTGAAAGGTTGGCAGCTATTCTGCAATCCATACTACAAATTGTTGAAAATGAAGGAATTCATGTTATATTGCCACTCCATCCCAGAACCGCAAAAATGCTTGACAAACTGCCTGACGTGCAACTTCGTGAAAAGTTTGTGGATCATTCGTTTATACATATTATTCCACCAGTTTCATTTCTTGACATGGTAGCGCTTGAACAGCATGCATATCTAATCATGACTGATTCGGGAGGAGTTCAAAAAGAAGCATATTTTTACAGAAAACCTTGTATTATTTTAAGACCTGAAACGGAGTGGAAAGAAATTGTGACTGCCGGTGCTGCAATAATTGCAGATGCTGATAAACAATTGATTGCAGATTCCTGGAAATACTTCAGGCAAAATCCTGTAATTGATTATCAGCCCATTTTTGGCGATGGCCATGCTGCTGAATTTATATTAGATGAAATGCTGGCTTGTTTTGGATCATAAACCGGGTTTATTTAAACATTGCCACCGGGACTTCATAATTGGTAGCGCAAATCAGTTTGATTGCCTATAAATTTGATGATAATGAGTTGTTAAGGTCTGTTATGATTTTCATTTATCAATGCTGAGATACCGACTACATTTTGAGATTGTATTTCAGAATGTAATAAAAAGGTGACTACTAAATGGTGAATATATCTCATAATAAAACATGAGTTTTCTTTACAGCACCCCGCATAATAATCTACCTTTGCTATCCCATTCAATGAATCAAACCACAGAGCAGCATCACAGCATGC
>CAZKCK010000092.1:0-15264 GCA_964550695.1 uncultured Bacteroidales bacterium
GTTTGTTTTGTAGATTTGCATAACAGTAAACTATCCAAAATTGAAACTTACTTATAGCAATGTTCGCACACTGAATGTAATGATACTGATGTTATTCAGTTTCACTGCAATGGGTCAGCCATATTCGTTCCGGAAGATTAATTCGGGTACCAAATCCAATATTCTTTCAATTAAAACCTGCGAACAAAACGAAGTTTTTTTTATGACGGATAAAATTTATAAACTCAAAAATAATACCTGGAAAAAGCTTGATTTTCCACCGGAAGGTAAAATCTCAAAATTCCACGCCTTATCCTCACAGGATATTTGGTTTACAGTACCCACACTTACAAGTACTTGCATACTTTATCATTATCATGACGGCATTACCGAAAACATCCGCCCACCCTTTGCCAACTATATTACTGCAATTCATTTTTCTTCTAGTAATTCGGGTTTGTTTGCCAGTATTTCTGATTTGGCGGTATATGAAAACAAATCGTTCAGAATGCTGCCTCCATCACCAGCAAGGGGTAACATCGGGAAAATTTATGGCTCAGATTTAACCTCCTTCTGGACACTCACTACAATCGGGGAACTGTATCTCTATACAAATGGAATCTATAAGCAAGTATTGAAAGAAAAAATAATAAGGGATTTTTGTTTTACTGATTCAAACAACGGTTTTTTGATTGCGAACGGTGAGTTATTCAAAGTTGAAGATAACGGTATTAAATTAATTCTAAAAAATGCCAACCTGAATAAAATAAATGAATCAACTTTGCTTGAAAATGGCATAATTATAATGGTTGGCGACAATGGCCTGATAATGAGCTATGCAAATGGACATTTACATATACTTGACAGTCAGTGTACTGAAAATTTGACAGATATAACTATTGCTGACACAAACAGTATCTGGATCAGCGGAGAAAATGGACGGCTCCTGTATTGCGGAGAAAAAAAAATACCAGCGTATATTAAAGACAATCAGGGATTTTCATCCTATAAATTGATATATTATGGCATCGTTACCGATGACGAATATGGAGTTGCGCTGGCCGATTTTAACGGAGATGAAAAAACGGATATTTATACTGTGCGGATTTATGAACAGAATCGCATGTATATCAACAACCTTGCTTCTGCAAATATGCTCTCATTTATAAATGGTTTTTCTGAAGAAGCTATAAAACGCAATGCCAATGGGGTAATCAATCCTGAAAAAAACAAAGCGGAGAATGAACTTAAACTGGGCATTTGTGCCGCAGATATCGATAACGATGATGATCAGGATATTTATCTTTGTTACCTCAACAGTACCAATAAATTATTGCTCAATTTCGGTAACGGTTATTTCAGAAATGTGTCAGAACAGAAAAAGCGTGCATGCGAAAACATGAAACGGTCGAATGCCGCCGCATTTGCTGATATTGACAATGACGGCGACCTTGATTTATTTGTTACAAATGAAGAAGGCTCAAACAGAATGTTCGAAAACAATGGCACAGGGCATTTTACTGATATAACTTCCACAGCAGGGCTTGCATCTGAAGCCGGTGGAATGTGCGCTTCTTTTTCGGATGTGAACAACGACGGTTTACCTGATTTATGTGTATCATTTTGGTATCCAAGCAATAAACTATATATTAATGATACAAAAAACGGAAAAATTCATTTCCGCGACATCACACATCTTACAGATCTTGCAAAGGCTGCTCCATCAAAAAGCAATGCAGTTACCTTTGCTGATGTGAACAATGATGGATTCAGCGATCTTTTTATAGCTAACCGGAATACAGGTAACAAACTTTATCTGAACGATGGCAGGGGCTTATTCATTGACAAAACCAATGAATACTTTCAGCCTGAAAATTTCATGAGTAATGGGGCAGTTTTTGCAGATTTTGATCTGGATGGATTTCAGGATTTGTACATTACAAACGTGGGTGAAAACGTTCTTTATAAAAATATGAACGGCCGGTATTTTACTGATGTAACCTCGGTTTTCGGAGCCGAATTGAGTGGGTACTGCACCGGCTGCGCCACCGGTGATGTTGACAATGATGGTGATCCTGATCTTTATGTGGCAAACTACATTAACGGCAACAGCAAACTCTTTCTGAACATCACTGAAAAGAAGAGTTTCGTAAAGTTTAAACTCAATGGGGTGAAATCAAACAAAGATGCTGTAGGAGCGAAGTTATGGCTATATAAAGTTAATAAAGACAGTTCAAAAGGTATTCTTGCTGGTTTCCGTGAATTGCAGGCCGGAAACAGCTATGGATCTGTTTCGGCTAAAGAAATGATTTTTGGTGTGGAAAATGGCATGCACTATTTTGCCCTGATAAAATTTCCATCAACATCTGACACAATCAGGGTTGATGGGATTACTGCCGGAAATATATTGGAAATCAGCGAATTAAATGGATTCTCAGCAATGTTTACAGCATATAAAAACAAATTTGTCCGGTTTTTTACAAATCTCGAAAACCAGCCTGAGATTATCAAAATTATGCTGATTATCACGTTATTGATTCTATATAATCTGCAGATGCGTAAAAACATCCGGAGCATTGTGATAATCCGCTGGTTGGCCAGTTGTTTTATCCTTATCCTGTTTATTTTTATCAATCAGGTATTTCTGTTCCGATGGTTATCATTCAGTTTTTTCATTCCTCCTGTAATTGCATTAGGTCTGGTGGTTATCCTGCATCTATTTATCGACAGAATTTTTTTAAGAAGACTGGCACACAATGAAAAACTTGATTTACGCGAAAAACTGTCCCGCGATTTACACGATGATCTGGCATCAACCTTAGGCAGTATTTCAATTTATGCCGAAACCCTGAAAAGCATGAATGAACCCGCACAATCAGATTTTAAAAAACTTTCTGTTAAAATTGCCGGGCTTACACAAGCAGCTATGGTGTCAATTTCTGACATTATCTGGATGACCTCACCCAGAAATGATTCTTTACAAAGCCTCATTACAAAGACCAGCAATTACATGCTTGAACTATTAACTGACAACAATATTATTTTCAGCCAGTTAGTTGATATTCCTGACGATCCGGTAATACTGAAGGAAAAAATCAGAAATGACGCATTTTTAATTCTTAAAGAAGCTTTGCATAACATTATCAGGCATTCATCTGCAACTAAAGTTACCTTCACTGCAGAACTCAACCAGAACCTATGCAGTATCAGCCTGAAAGACAATGGTGTGGGAATTGCAGGTTCAAAACAATTAAAGAAAGGCTCCCATGGCAACGGGCTGATAAATATGCGCAGAAGAGCACAGGAATCAAATTTTGAATTTGCCATCATATCTGGTGAAGGCACCGGGACAGAAATCGTAATATATTTTAAAATATGACCTTTCTGGGCTATACATTTTGCCGGTTTTAGTATTTATTTTGCATAAAATTATCCAGATGTCGATAACCATTGGAATTGTTGAAGACCACTCAGAATTCAGGCAGAGTTTGATATACCTTATCTCTTCCTTTTCCGATTACACGGTTGCCTGGTCATATTCCTCAATAGAAGAAGCACTCGAAAACTATACAGAAACCGATATTTTGCTGCTCGATATCAGCCTGCCTGGTTTAACCGGCATTCAGGCAATCCCGTTATTTAAACAAAAATGCCCGCATCAGAAAATTGTTATGCTCACTATCCTTGAAGATGAGTACCATATACTTGAAGCCATCAGGAATGGTGCCGACGGCTATATTCTCAAAAAATCGAGTCCGAACAAAATTCTTGATGCAATACAACAGGTATGTGACGGCGGTGCTGCCCTTACGCCAATGGTTGCCAAACAGGTAATGGCATTTCTTAAAACTGAAACCGCTAAAAACCAATCCTCTGACAACCTGACCATCCGCGAAAAAGAAATCCTGATGCTAATTACCCAGGGGATGGGCAACGAACTGATTGCAGCCAAACTATTTATAAGCGTACAAACCGTAAGAAACCATATCAAAAACATTTACGACAAATTACAGGTACATTCAAGAGCACAGGTTGTAGCAAAAGCTTTCAGGGAAAAATTAATTTAATCTGTAATAGCCCGTTTGGGCTATCAACTTGAACAGAAATTATTGCTAATTTTGTTAGCAATTCAATTTCCAATTGCCGTCAAAATTTCAAATTAACAAGCAGAGATGAAAAACCCTGGAATATATAATCGATTGCTTATGATGTTGGGGCTGACAGGGGTAATTTTTGTTGCACTGCTTATTACGCTGTTTTTAATTAAGCGCGAACAGGAAACCCTGATTACCAGTGCAACACAGATACAATTCAACAAAGAGACCACTACACTGATTTCACTTAAAACTGAAACACTTAAAAGCGTTGTTTATGATTATACCTATTGGGATGAATTTATTGAAAAAATTTACAAGTCTGATACAAATTGGTTCTCCAACAACATCACTACCATTCTAAAATCATTTCATACCGACTATGTCTGTGTTTACGATACTTCCTTCAATGTTATACATGAAGCTGCTTCTGAAGATTTTAATTCTCGCAACATCAGCTCATTACAAACACTTAAAAAGCTAAAGCAAGCCCGGTTTATTGATTATTTTACAGTAAATGAAGATGGCTTAATCGAAGTAAGCGCTGCAACCATTCATCCTGAAAACGACCCTTCGCATTCGACTACAAAACCATATGGGTATCTTTTCGTGGCAAAAAGCTGGAATCAAAAGCTATTTAATGAAATGACAGCACTTACAGGAGCCAAAATCATTCCTGTATATAGTACAGATACTGTAATTACCCGGGAACCTTATTCCATTGTTTCAGATCATACGCTTTTAGGCCCGAATAAAGAAGTGGCTGCACGGCTTTACTTTTCCAGACCCGCAGTTTCCTTAAAACTTTTTCATGGACTTTCCCGATATATGATCATTTTCATGATTGCGTCTATCCTGAGCACGCTCCTGATTTTTCATTTTTCATTCAGAAAATGGATCAATAAACCTTTAATACTGGTCACTCAGATACTTGAAACCCGTAAACCTTCACTTGTGGATGAACTCAAACAATGCAAGGGAGAATTTAAAGCTATTGCAACGCTCTTTACTGATTTTATCCGACAAAAAGATGAACTGACAACGGCTAAGGATAAAGCGATTGAAAGTGAACAGACTTACCGTTCACTCTTTAACCATATGCTGAATGCCTTTGCCTATTGTAAAATGATATTCGAAGACAATAAACCCGTTGATTTCGTTTATATTGATGTAAATCAAGCTTTTGAAACTCAAACCGGACTTACCAATGTCACCGGAAAACGCATAAGTGAAGTTATTCCTGATATCTGCAACTCTGACAACCTTATATTCGAAAAATTTGGAAGGGTCGCACAAACAGGAATCCCTGAACAATTTGAATACTATATAAATGCACTAAAAATATGGATTTCTGCTTCAGTGTATAGTACTGAAAAAGATTATTTTGTAGCAATTTTTGATGTAATTACCGAGCGTAAACTTGCTGAAATTAAAATTCGTGAAATCGGACTACATTATCAAGCCATTATAGAGAATGCGCCCGATGGAATCGTTCTGCTGAATGAGCAAGGGGATTTTAAGTTCATCAGCCCTTCAGCAAAAAAAATCTTCGGGTATGAAATTAATGATTCTATTTCGGTAAACCCAGCCAGCCTTACGCATCCTGAAGATTTACCTTTTGTTCTTTCTGAATTGGGCAAAGTGTTTGCCAGTCCTGCATACATTCCAACAATCCAATACAGGTTTGCTGATAGAGATGGGAACTGGAAATGGATTGAAAGTACGTTCAGAAATCTGTTTGAAGATCAGGCTGTAAATGCAATAGTACTTAATTTCAGAGACATAACCGATCGAAAACTTAGCGAGGAAGCCCTTCATGAAACCCGGGAATTTATTGAACGCATCATTGACTCGATACCTGTAAGAGTATTCTGGAAAGACATAAACCTGAACTATATGGGATGCAACACTGCATTTGCTCAGGATGCAGGCTTTTCGGTTCCATCTGATATCATCGGAAAAAATGATTACATGATGGGATGGCACGAGCAGGCTGATATATACCGCAACGATGACCGCACGGTAATTGCTTCCGGCATCCCTAAACTGAATATAGAAGAGATTCAGACAACGCCTGATAAAAAAACAATGACACTCCTTACAAATAAGATTCCTTTGCTTAACCTGAAAGGCGAAATAACCGGTGTACTTGGGACCTATACTGATATTACCGGCCGCAAAAATGCAGAGCGGGAATTAATTAAAGCCAGAAACAATGCGCAGGAAAGCGACCGGCTAAAAACGGCTTTTCTGGCAAATATGAGCCACGAAATCAGGACTCCGATGAATGGGATTCTTGGATTTGCAAGCCTGTTGAAAGAACCTGACCTCACAGGCGAAGATCAGCAGAAATATATCAGTATCATCGAGAAAAGTGGTGCACGAATACTGAATACCATCAATGATATTATTGATATCTCGAAAATTGAAGCCGGTCAGATGGAAGTCTCTTTTTCTGAAACAAATATAAATGACCAGATTCGGTTCATCTACAATTTTTTTGTTCCTGAGACTGAAAAGAAAGGATTAAAACTTGTATACACTACGCAATTGCCCGACAATAAAGCATATATACATTCTGATTCTGAAAAATTCTATGCAATATTTACCAATCTGGTAAAAAATGCTGTTAAATTTACAAAAAACGGGGGCATTGAATTTGGCTATACCCTAAAACCAGTGGATTCAGCACGCTCAACAACCGGTACAATTGATTTTTTTGTAAAAGATACCGGTATTGGCATTGCAAAAGACCGTCAAACAGCAATTTTTGAACGGTTTGTTCAGGCCGATGTCTCAGATAAAATGGCATGGCAAGGTTCCGGATTGGGACTCGCAATTACCAAAGCATATGTAGAGATGCTGGGCGGAAAGCTTTGGGTTGAAAGCACAGAAGATCAAGGCTCTACTTTCTTTTTTAGTCTGCCATATCAACCAAAAGTTACTGAAAAGTTTCAGGATATCTATCCTTCCCCGGAAAAAAATCAACAGTTAAAAAAAATCAAAATTTTGATTGCCGAAGATGATACGGTTTCAGATATGTACCTTACTACTGCTCTGCGCCATGCAAATTGCGAACTGCTGCATGCGTCTACAGGCCCTGAAGTCATTGAAATCTTTCAAAAAAACCCGGATACCGACCTCATTCTGATGGATATTAAAATGCCGGAAATGAATGGGTACGAGGCTACAAAAATAATCAGACAAACAAACCCCGGCGTCATCATCATTGCGCAAACCGCTCACGGATTAAAAGGCGACAGAGAAAATGCCCTCATGGCTGGTTGCAACGATTATTTGTCAAAACCCGTGAATGCAAATGAATTGCTCAATTTGATCAATAAGTATTTCGGATAATGTAAACCAAGCGATTCAGGCGACGATATATGATAATTTTGAACTAAAAAATGATGATTCCTTTTGTTGATAATATTCAAGAATTCGCCTTGCCACTCGCCGGGATAAGCCTTGTTTTTTTGTGCCTTAATGTATATTTAGCCCGCAATTTATTCCTTGCCAATCAAAAAAGAAAAAATGCTGAAGAAAAACTCTGTGATATAGAAACAAAATTCAACAATATCCAGCTCGAAACCATTGAATCACGTCTGAATCCTCACCTGTTCAAAAATATCCTGAATTCCATACAATCACATGCTTACCAGACTTATTTTGCAATCGACAGACTTGCCAATGTGCTGGATTACATTCTTTATGACAGCAAAAAACAATATGTCACGCCTCATGAAGAAGTTGATTTTGCGATGAGCCTTATAGAGATCAACAAAATAAAACTCAGCCCGCTCTTTGAATTAAAAGTAAAGCAAAAAATAAATGATAATGAGCCTTTATATGACCAAAAGCTACTGGCCCCTCTCATTACCATCGACCTTATTGAAAATGCATTTAAACATGCTGACCTTCAGGATACAAATGCGTTTATTTCAGTTACTTTCGGGTTTTACAATAACATTTTTTCGCTCACCGTTGCCAACAGAATCTCATCAAAAGAACCTCTTAAGAAAGAGAAAAGCGGCCTTGGTACCGGAAATATCGAGAACCGGCTCAATATTATTTATGCCGGAAATTACAAACTTGAAAGGTTTATTGAAGATAACGTGTACATTGCTCATTTAAAAATTGATCTGCTTGAACACAAAGCTAAAATGCTTGCTGCTGGATGACGAATTACAGGGTCTCACCTACCTGAAACTTCTTTGCGAACAAATCCCGGAACTTGAAGTGGTTAAGGCCTTTAACAACTCAGCCATATTTTTAAATGAAATACAGGAACTTAACTTTGATCTTTGTATACTGGATATCGAAATGCCCGGAATTAATGGCCTGGAAGTCGCAAAATTGCTGAACGGGAAACCTGTAATTTTTACTACAGCCCATATAGAATACGCCGCTGATGCATTTGATCTGGATGCAATTGATTATGTGCGAAAACCGGTAATGAAAGACCGGTTACGTCAGGCTGTTATAAAGGTGATACAGCGTTCATTATCAAGTGAAACTGAAAAAAAATTCATACAATTAAACACCGAAAAAGGAAAAGCACTCGTTTACTTTGACCAGTTAATATACATACGCACATCTGACATCGACAGCCGTGATAAATACGCACTTCTTCTGAATAATAAAGGTCTTTTGCTTAAAAATATTTCTTTTGATAAATTGGATAAGCTTTTGCCTTGCGGGAAATTTTGCCGTGTTAATAAACAAGAGATCATTGCACTGCATCATGTGAAGTATTACACACAAAACGGAATAACAACCTCTGTTGAACTGCCTGATGGAAAACCTTTAATACTGACTTTGGGCGAAAATTATCGAACTCATTTCATCAGATTGCTTTCACTTTAGCTCAAAACATGCATTTTTAAAGTCGTTACAGATTTTCACCTGTTTATTACATTTTCGCAATATTTCTGTTGTTGCATGCAACTTTGCCTACCACTACGCTGTTTTAGAATAGGAACCAAATTATGAAAAAATTCAGGACAATTTTCTTTTATGTCCCTATTATAGGGGTGTTCTCGGCACTGATGTATTGGATTATTCAGGCGGGAAGCCACCTTGAAATTGGCAGGAATGTAATGATACCTGCTATCGTTAACAGTCAATGGACCGAATTTTTAGCTACTGTACAGCACAATCTGGCAAATCCGCTCGCGCTTTTACTGGCGCAGATCATTACTATTATCATTGTATCCCGCTTGTTTGCCTGGATTTGCAAAAAAATTGGTCAACCTACTGTAATCGGTGAAATTATAGCCGGTATCATTCTGGGACCTTCCTTTGTGGGTATGCACTTCCCTGAATTCTCCACTGCACTTTTCCCGGCTCAATCTTTCAGCAACCTGCAATTTCTGAGTCAGATAGGTCTTATTCTGTTCATGTTTATGGTTGGAATGGAACTCGACATAAAAACCCTGCGCAGCAGGGCACGTGATGCTTTCGTCATCAGTCAGACCAGCATTATTGTCCCTTTTACACTCGGAATCGGATTGGCCTATTTCATCTATGAATCGTTTGCGCCCATGGGTGTAAGGTTTATTTCGTTCGGTCTGTTCACAGGTATAGCTATGAGTATAACTGCGTTTCCGGTACTTGCACGCATTGTGCATGAACGGGGTATACATAAAACCCCTCTTGGTGTTGTGGTAATTACCTGCGCAGCCGTTGACGATATTACTGCCTGGAGCCTTCTGGCTGCTGTAATCGCCATTGTAAAGGCAGGCTCATTCGGCAGTTCAGTCTACATTATTCTTCTTGCTGTGTTATATGTTCTGTTTATGATTAAAGTTGTCAGGCCTTTTCTAAAACATGTAGGCGAGTTGCATCCTACACGCGAAAACCTGAGCAAACCCATCGTAGCTATATTCTTCTTAACCCTCATCTTTTCATCCTACGCAACTGAAGTAATTGGAATACACGCATTATTCGGTGCTTTCATGGCCGGGGCTATCATGCCTGACAATTTTAAGTTCAGAAATCTTTTAATTGAAAAGGTTGAGGACGTGGCTCTTGTACTTTTACTTCCGTTATTTTTCGTTTTCACCGGGTTACGAACACAAATCGGGCTTTTAAATGACCCGTATTTATGGAAAATCACAGGATTAATCATTCTCGTTGCAGTTACAGGAAAATTTGTCGGCAGTGCCCTGGCTGCCAGGTTTGTAGGGCAGAACTGGCGTGACAGCCTGTCAATTGGTGCTCTGATGAATACACGAGGTTTGATGGAACTGGTAGTCCTGAATATTGGTTATGATTTAGGGGTACTCACTCCCGAAATTTTTGCAATGATGGTAATTATGGCCCTGGTAACTACCCTGATGACTGGTCCTGCCCTGCATTTCATTCAAAAAGCGTTTCCTGTTAAAAAAATTATTGAATTTGAAGAAATTAGAAAAATTGCCAGCTATAATATTTTAATTTCTTTTGCCAATCCCGCGAAAGGGAAATCCTTACTTCGCCTCGCCAGCAATCTGGTTAAAAAGATTAATGGCAATGCATTGGTCACAGTCATGCACCTCTCTCCCAACAATGAACTGAATCAGGTAAATATAGGTGAATATGAAAGTCAAAGTTTTGCCCCGGTAATTGAAGAATCGAAAGAATTAAACCAGAAGATTACCACACTGTTTAAAATTTCGAATGATATCCTGACTGATATTACTGAAGTGGCGAACAAGGGTAACTATGATTTATTGCTGGTTGGAATCGGCCAGTCAATTTATGAGGGTACACTGCTCGGTCGTATACTTGGTTTTACAACCAGTATTATTGATCCTGACAGGATTATAAATACGGTAACCGGCAAGGAAAAAATGTTCGAAAAATCACCATTTGAAGAAAGCACACGAACAATTATTCAAAAAAGTGAAGTCCCGGTTGGAATTTTACTGGATAAAAACTTTACCAAAACCGATAAAATAATTTTACCTGTATTTTCTGATCAGGACGCCCAACTCCTTGTTTATGCCCAAAAGTTCATTGCGAATGCAGGTGCTCAGGTAACTATACTTGATATAAATGCTAAAATAAAACATTCCGAAATCAAAGAATCTGTGCGGATTATAGAACAAAATGCCCCCAACCATATCAATTTGCTCTACAATACTGACATTTCGATTGAATTGCTAAGCAAGCAGGATCTGGTAATTATCAGTATTGACAGTTGGAAAAAACAAATTGAGGCTCACAGCAGATGGCTGACATCCACTCCTTCAGTACTGATTATATCAGATCAGACCATTGACCGGCATTGATAAATTATTTGGTATATTGCACCAGATTTCTTCACGCTATGTGATCGAAAACTTAAAACATTGGCGAAATAATATAAAAACTTAATCATATGCGATTGCTTCTTACTATAACAATAATAGCCTTTCTTACATTTTCTGCATCAAGCCAGACAATGAATCCAAACTATGATTCAACTCTCGCAAAACTGTATGGTGCTGATGATTATGGAATGAAAATGTATTTTCTGGTCATACTGAAAACCGGAACCAGTACAATTACGGAGAAAGAAACCATTGACAGTCTTTTTGCAGGTCACATGCTGAATATCAACCGGATGGTTGATTTAAAAAAGCTGGTTGTTGCAGGCCCCATGGGTAAAAACGACAAAACCTACAGGGGTATCTTTATTCTGGATGTAGCATCATTTGAGGAAGTAAACCAGTTACTGGAAGCTGATCCGGCAATCAAAGCCAAACTGCTTGAACCCGAAATCTATAAATGGTATGGTTCGGCAGCGTTGCCCGCCTACCTCGATACATCCGACAAAATCTGGAAAAAGAATCCTTAAAGATTTCACATCCCCGTTTCTCACATCTTCATTTTATTACATTTCCATAATAATCTGCAATTTGACTACTTAACCATAAAGTAGTATATTTGCATCTATTCAATTTATAATCCGGGATATCCCTTTTCACATCACACGACGTTCGTTCCTAATTATTTAACTGCGAAACACCCCTGAATATTCAAAACTAACCAATACTCATCAGCCAATCTTTTAATACCAGCCTGGAAAAACATGAAACTCTACATCAAATATATGGTCTCAATGCGCTGTAAAATGCTGGTAAAAGGAGAGTTGGATAAACTCGGGCTTCATCATTTGAAAGTGGAACTGGGGGAAGTAGAGGTTAAAGAGGAACTCAGTTCTGAGAAACGCGAACAGTTGAGAATGGCCTTACTAAAATCAGGTTTGGAATTAATGGATGATAAAAAAGCCATTCTGATCGAAAAAATTAAAAACATTGTTGTTGAGATGGTGCATTATACCGATAAACCCCTCAAAACGAATTTCTCGGATTATCTGAGTATGAAGCTCAACCATGACTATACTTATCTGGCCAACCTTTTTTCGGAGGTAGCAGGAATAACCATTGAGCATTTTATCATCGCACACAAAATAGAACGGGTAAAAGAGTTACTGATTTATGATGAACTGAGCCTGACCGAAATATCATACCGGCTGAATTACAGCAGTGTGGCTCATTTATCAAATCAATTCAAAAAAGTTACAGGTTTAACACCCACCTTCTTTAAGCACCTCAAACATAAAAAACGCAGCACACTGGATAATGTGTGAATGATGCAACTTTTATTTGTAATTGTGTAATGCTTATAGCCTTGGTTATGAGGAATTTTGTATTGCTGTGAAAACGCATTCACAACATTAAAATTTACGCATATGTCAATTTCCGCTACCAAAAAACAATCAGACTGCAATTCTTCTGAAAATCAGGCCAAGGCCGGACACCTCAACATGATTCGCAACCCGTTGATGGCATCTGCTGAAAGCCAGATGCCAGGTGATTATGAAAAATTCCCAAAACTTTTGATGGAGCATATTGATTCCCCTGAGTTGCTGACAAAACATGGTGGAACCATCTGAAAAAAATGTCTTGAAACATACAATACGCTGATTATCTGAAATATTTA
Organism: uncultured Bacteroidales bacterium; assembly: GCA_964550695.1. GTDB lineage: Bacteria > Bacteroidota > Bacteroidia > Bacteroidales > TTA-H9 > CAZKCK01. The sequence goes on from CAZKCK010000092.1 coordinate 13,044, forward strand.
TATTTTATCAAAACAACCAATTAAGCCAATATTAAAACTAAATGAATACAAACTTAAAATTAGGCATCTGCATGGATCATTCAAGTGCTAACATCATTGAATTTCCGGCAGAACCCCATGCAATAAAAACCATTGAATCTAAATTTACACATGATGTTAAAACAGAAAGCCTGAACAAGGGTGAATGGCTGATGCACAAAAAAGAAAATCACCAACAGACTGAATATTATGCCAAACTTGGTGAAATAATCAGAAACTATCATGAAGTAGTCCTTTTTGGACCCACGGATGCAAAATCTGAATTACTAAACATTCTTAAGAAAAATCATCTGTTTGCTGATATAAATATAAAACTTGAGCAAACTGATAAACTGACGTATGATCAGCAATATGTTTTTGTACAAGAATATTTTTCAAAACCACATGAGATTCAGGTTGAAGTGTGAATGATGTAACTTTTTTTGAAAATTATGTAAGACATTATAATTTAATAGGATAGAACTTTGTAGTGTTGTAAAAACGCATTTGCAATGTAAACTCAGCTACTATGAGGACAATAAAATTTTTCACCATCCTACTCCTGATGTCCGTTGCATTCTGGGCTCCTGCACAGATATCGGTAAACGTAAATATTGGCGCTCCCCCACTCTGGGGTCCTGTTGGATACAATCAGGTTCAGTATTACTATCTGCCTGATGTTGAAGCCTATTATGATGTTCATACATCAAATTTTATATATTTAAGCTCTGGTTCATGGGTCCACAGAACATATCTGCCGGTGCGGTACAGAAATTATGACCTGTATAACGGATACAAGGTAGTAATGTCAGATTATCGTGGCAATACGCCATATAAGTACTTTGCCGATCATAAACGGAAATATGCCAAAGGATACCGCGGACATGCACAAAAAACCATTGGATCAAGGCCTGGTGGCAGAACTCCAAACCACCAGGAATTTCGGCACGAACCTTTAAAAAGATCCATTAAGCATGAAAATGGTAAGAAGGCCGGGAATGGCAATGGCAAAAACAACAATAATGGCCGTGGTCAGGAAGGTAGAAAGGACAGAAAAAAATAAAAAAGAATAAAGCGGATTTGAAGCCCTGGGATTACCCGCAATTGGCAACATCCGGCATGTGGCAATGTGTGAATTATGTAACCAATTATCATAATTGTATAACGTTTTTTGGTTAAGAGTGGCTGAACTTTGTACAAATACTAAATCTGGAAAATTTTTGAAACTATTTATCAAATACATGGTAAGCAACCGCTGCAAAATGGTGGTGAAGGAAGAGTTAAAAAAACTTGGACTGCACTTCATTCTGGTTGATTTAGGCGAGGTTGATATTATGGAAAATATTACTGCAGAAAAGCGTGCAGATTTGAAAATAGCCTTGCAAAACTCAGGTCTCGAATTAATGGACGACAAACGGGCTGTATTGATCGAAAAAATTAAAAATACAATTATTGAAATGGTCCATCACTCAGATGAGTTCATTAAAATTAATTTCTCAGATTATCTTAGTACCAAATTAAACCGCGATTATACTTACCTTGCCAATTTATTCTCAGAAGTTCAGGGAACCACAATTGAACAATTCATCATCTCACATAAAATTGAACGCATAAAGGAATTGATCATATATGGTGAATTAAACATTACCGAAATAGCCTGGAAAATGAATTATTCCAGCGTCGCTCATTTATCAAATCAGTTTAAAAAAGTCACAGGTCTTTCCCCGTCACATTTCAAATTGTTAAAAGATAAAAGACGAAATCCTATCGAAGAAATTGGGAATATCCAGTAGTATTTGCCAGATAATAAATAAATTACATTTATGAAAACCGAATCGCAATATACAAGAAGCCTGATTGAAGCAAGCCTGGATCCATTGATCACAATCAACACTGATGGGAAAATAATGGATATGAATGAGGCATTTACAGTTATTACAGGTTCTGCCCGTGAAAAACTTACCGGAACCGACTTTTTTTCTTATTTCACCGAACCACACAAAGCAGTTGAGGTCTATCAGGAAGTATTTGCAAATGGATCAATCACCAATTCTCCCCTTACATTCAGGCATAATGACGGAAAACTGACTGATGTGTTGTTCAATGGGTCAGTATACATTGATAACCGGGGTAGTGCACCGGGTGCCGTGGTGGTAGCAAGAGATATCTCAGAACAAAAATGGGCAATCGAATTAAGATTGGT
>CAZKCK010000093.1:0-3727 GCA_964550695.1 uncultured Bacteroidales bacterium
ATTGTCCATACCTGCCGGTTGTCATTGCCTCTCAGCGAGCACCGCTTTTTTCTTCGTTCTGAATACTTTCGGATGCTTGTTCCAATTTATTTGTTTGTTTTTAAGTTCAAAAATTAAATGTCTCATCGTATTGCATTATTGGTTCACATCCACAAATTTACGATATTTTCAACCTACAAAGACAATTCAAAGGTTTTTTGTTCATATCTATAATATTGGAGTTGCACCTTCCTTATTTTCAGTGGATTGTGCTTCATTTGAATTGCTGTTCAGCTTGTTTTTACCGGTAACTGGTTTAGAAGTCTTCTGGGTATCAAAAATTACATAATCCTCATACTTCAGCACATCCTTTCCCCGGAAGTAATTCTTGCCATAGTCAAAAATCTCGGCTACCTGGTTGTACACCTTCAAAGCAAGCTGGTTGCGTGCCACCGTACCTTCCCTGCGCTGTATTTCAGCTGCCACCACTTCATCAATCACGGCGTCAAACTCCTCCACTTTTGCGGCAAATTCGTCAATCATTTCAGGGGTAAGCCCACGTACTGACAACTGACTGAGTTTTGAAATGCACATTCGCTTCACTGCCCTACCGGTGCGTACAAGTTCGGCATCGGTCTGATGTGAAAGTCGGGCAGTGCCAAAGCCCTTTACTTCTGGGCTTTCTGCCCCGAAAACATTGTTAGCCCTCACCATAAATGCGCGTATGCCCTCACGCACAATGCCGGCTTTCTGATCTTTTTCGCGAACTTTTTCAGAAACCACCGACAAGAGTTCTTCATCGGTCCGCATTTCCTTGAGATTGCGGTTGTCAGTTTCAAGTTCATTTATCAGGGCATCGGTAATGCCGTACTGCAGTAAAATGGCCTTGTCGCGTTTTATATTTCCCAGACCAATGTCAGCCAGGCGCATCAGTTCCGGTATTGTGAGGTTTAAACTTCTGTTGTTCATGACATATAGGATTACTTGGTACAAAAGTAAAACTTCGGATAAAAAAAGTCAAGCTGATTTGCTGTTTTTCTATTAATAAATACTTGAAGGATGCAGTAAAAAATCAGCATCCCGGCATAGTCTGATAAGCTGTAGTATTCTATTAACTGATTGGAGTACTAATCAGATATTCTGCGTAACTATTGTTATTGTACGATTAGTTATGGGAATAATTCAAAATAGAATTCTAATCGATAGAATGCTTATAGATAAGCTATGACTGAATATTATAATTGGTTGAACTACTATGATAAATAGTTGACAAACTATTTTATCTGACTGAATCTTAAAAAATATTATTTGAATTACTATTGGAATTGACTGATTTATTATTGGAATAATTTTAACAACTATTGAAATAATCCGACAACCTATTTATATTATTCGATACCCATTCGGGTACATTTTGGCAAGGACGGGAAAGTTAAAAGTGATGAGGTATGGGTGAATAGTGAAGCGCGAAAAGCAAATAATAAATAGCAAACATCAAATAACAAAGAACAATAATCAGCCACGAAAAATCAAACACCAAAATTCAACTAAAGAAGGATGAATAATCATGGAGGGCCAATTCATAATTAAAAATTTTATCCTGAGCCTGCCGAAGGATCCTAATTCAAAATTCTCATTGTGTATCTTAACGTAATTTGTTTTTTATAACAAAGTATTACCCGGGCTGATGTTTTATTAAGCCCCTTCAGGGCTCTGACGTCTTCCTTTCCTGTTTTGCCACCAGTTGCACAGGTGGATATTGAAATTTAAGCCCTTCAGGCTTATTCAACTAGACCGAGATTCTGCTCATGATTCAATATTTATTCGTGCATTCGTGGCAATAATTTACAATCCGGTAAGGGTATTTCTGCCACCAAGATACCAAAAAACAAATATCAAAAAACAAATATCAAATAGCAAAAATCAAAAATCAAATAACAAAAATCAAATAACAAATAACAAAAATCAAATGGCAAACGCCAAACTCCCATAATCAATTAACAATGGATGTTTTAGAATAGTAGGCCAATTCAAAATTACTAATTCAAAATTCCCTCTTTAAACTACTTTCTCATTCTCCGCATCCCATCTCACCACGCGGTTTTCGCGCCAGGCTGTGGCTGCCATGTGTGCCGTTACAGCTTCCTGAAATCCCTGATGTATGTTGCAACTGGTTGTGCCGCCATTACGGATGGCGCTGAGCCACTCACGCACGTGCAGGAAGGTGGCATCGGTCATTTTGCCCTCATGCATGGTATACATGAGTCCGCGTGAGGCGAAGTACTTCTGCGTGGGTGAGGTCATAGCATCTATTTGTTCCAGTCCCGGTTGCCATTGTATGATTGGAACCTGCGGATCGATTTTGCCGGACAGAATCAGACCGGCATATTGCTTTGAGTCGGCTTCGGCTTTTACCACAATATCACCGCCGAGTTCCATCAGTGCATCCTGCCCCATGAGCATACGCCTGCGTTCATGCGCATTGGAGAGCGAGGCTGAATACATCAGCGTCAGGTTGCGCTCCGGATATTCCATCAGCACATTCAGCACATCGGGCACCTCACGGCCGTCAGTCCAGAAATAAATACCGCCCGATGCGGTAACTCTGTCTGGTATACCCAGTTTCAGTACCTGATTGATACAGTCGTATTCATGCGTAAGCATATCACCGGCCAAACCAGAACCGAACTCCCACCAGCACCTCCACCTGAAAAATTTCTCAGCGCTGAACGGCGTATCGGAACCGGGTTTAACAAAATGTTCCCAATGAATGGTATGTTCATTGGCATCCTCCGGGATGGGGTATACCCATGCACCGGTGGCCGAATTCCGGTTGGTGCTGGTCTCGATCAGATTTACCGGTCCCAGAATGTTCTTCTCGAGCAGATGTGCTGCTTTGATATAGCTTGCCGATTGCCTGTTCTGATGGCCAAGCTGGAATACAATTCCGCTTTCGGTCACTGCTTTGCGCACCTCCCAGGCTTCGGGCAGGGTATTGGTCATACACTTTTCGCAATACACATGTTTGCCGGCTCTGGCTGCTTCAATAATCATATCGGCATGCCAGTGGTCGGGGGTGGCAATAATCACGGCATCCACATCGGGGCTGTGGATGAGTTCTTTGTAACTGAGATACTGTTTTACGGGTTTCCCGCTAAAATCCCTGCTGCCACTGCGCGCTGTATTGGCAAGGGCTTCGCTTCCCCGTTGCGTATGTGCATCAAACACATCGCATACACCCGTAAACTCAATATTCAGATCTTCCTGACCCACGAATGTTTCGTAACGTTTGTTGTTGCGGTCGGCAGCAGCATCCTTCAGCATTTCATCAATCACTGAGGGGTGTGTAAAACCTGCCGAATGAGCAATGGAAGAACCGCGACTTCCATAACCGATAAATCCGAGCCGCAGTTTCTTTGAAGTCCCGGGTGCCGGTTTCTGAACATCCGGAACCGATCCCGGCACAGGATACCGGGATTCAAAATCGCTTAAAAAATCGAAAGCCCCGGCACCGGAAATTTTGCGTTTGCGGTACAATGCATAAGCATAGGCACCTATAACCGGAATAGTGGCAAGACCTTTCAGGGCATCTCTTCTGTCCATTTCAGTATATTAAAAGTGAGTTCTAAAAAACCTTGCCAGCCCGATGTAACTGCCGGTGGGGATATGAAACAGCAACAATGCCGCTACCAGTTCAATCAGGTTCTTATCAACAAACAGGTAATTGCCTTCGGGTGGCATTGCATAG
>CAZKCK010000093.1:3827-15178 GCA_964550695.1 uncultured Bacteroidales bacterium
AAATGCCAGCCGATGAATATTCTGAGGACGAGTGCCGTATTCAGCAATGAACGTGACATATTGGTTTTTGGATTAATTGAAACCTGTTGTATAAAAGCCGGATTCACCTTAAAAATATATAATGCCACCAAAACTCCAAGGCTCCAAAACGCACCAACAAGGCATAACCAGCAATCAAACTTGGGTAAAATTCAGTATTTCAGAGGACTGATGGCAGTTGTTAAACTTTCAGACCAACCTTAAAGTTTCAGGTTAAAAACTAAAGAGTCTTTACTTTAATATTTCTGAAATAGATTTTGCTTCCATGGTCCTGAAGTCCGATGGAACCTTCCTTTGCTTTGGCATAATCCGGAAAATCCTTCCATTTGCCGGTGGTGCGCAGGTTTTCCCATTCAGGAGTATAGGCTTCAAATTCAACAATTTTGCCGCCATTAAGCCAGTGTTCAACATGCCCGTTGTTGAAAACGATGCGTGATGTATTCCACTCACCCGTGGGATTTAATTTTTTATCGGCAGCGGCAGGATGCATGGCATAGTCAGCGCCGGTCTGCTGCCATGGTTCGAGTGTATCGGGCCAGCCCAGGTCATCAATCAACTGGTATTCCGGAGCGGTTTCGTAGGCAGCATGGTACATGGTATCTTCAATTGCATGATAAAAAATTCCACTGTTTCCGCCGGGACTGATTTTCCAGTCGACACTGAATTCAAAGTTGGCAAATCTGGCTGTAGTGATGATGTCGGCACCAATATCACCGCCTTTGCCATTGCAGACCAGCAGGCTGTCTTCAACGGTCCATTCTCCGCTGAGGCTGTCGCGGTTGAATTCTTTCCAACCGTTAAGTGTGTTTCCGTCGAACAGCAACTGCCATCCGGCCGCCTTTTCTTCTTCGGTAAGTGTGTTGATGGGTTGATTTTTAGAAACCGGGCTTTTACATGCTGTAAAAGCAATGGCTAAAACTACGACAACGAATATTCCTTTTTTCATTTTTGTGATGGTAAAAAATTAAGTTCATTCAAAATAAGATGATTTGTTAAAAAGGCCACCAGTGTTTCCACACAACAAATTACACCAAAACTTAAAATTTGAATAAGATACATTTGGTGAAATTTTGTGTTTTAGTGTTTTGGTGGCACTAAAACATTATCTGGAGTATGTTTTTAATTCTATTTTTTAAAACAATTGGTTGCAACTAGCGTTTCAACAGCATTTTAACGGGGTCCCACTGAATTGCGTTTCCGGCGGCATAACTGTCATTGCACAGCAATGCCGGTGCGGCAGCCCTGAATCCGAAGGTAGCATCCTCCACAACAGAAGAGCCTGTGCGTATGGCCTGAAAGAAATTTGCAAAATGATCATAGTGGGCGCCCTTGTACCCCTTTTCGGCTGCATATACCACTTCTTCGGGCGGAAGCATGGTTTTGCGGTCGCTGTAACCCTGACCGGCTTCTTTGGCTTTCTCGCGTGCAAACGGATCGTCTTCTTCCTGTTCTTTGTTGCGCCGCAAAATCACCTGATCCCATAGAACATCCATAGAGCCTTCGGTTCCAACTATCTTCAGGTACGTAGTACCAGAAGTTCCGTCCACAAAATTGCATCTGAGTGAAAGATTGAAACCTGCATGATGCTGGTTTTCGGGATAATCAAACACACCTACGAGCACATCAGGCACTTCGCGTCCATCTTTCCAGTACCGCAGTCCGCCGGAAGCATAGACTCTTTCGGGACCCATGGAGTTGGTAATAAAATGAAGGCTGGAGAATAAATGCACAAACAAATCTCCTGACATTCCGGTGCCGTAATCGAGGTAATTGCGCCATCTGAAAAAGCGCAGGGCATCAAATTCATACCGTTTCTTGTCTTTCAGATAGGTGTCCCAGTCCAGTGATTTTATTGATGCATCTGCAGGAATAGGATATTGCCATGCTCCTACCGGCGAATGGCGTGCCCAGAAACCTTCGGCAAACGTAATCTTGCCAATGGCTCCCTGTGCCAGCAGTTCGCGGGCTTTCTCATTGCCCAGCGATGATAATCCCTGACTGCCCACAACAAACACTTTACCCGATTTCTTCTGGGCTTCAATCACATTGTGCCCTTCATTCACAGAATGCACCATGGGTTTTTCGCAATAAACCGATTTGCCGCTCATGAGGGCATCTACTGATATTTTCTCATGCCAGAAATCGGGAGTTCCGATAATCACTGCATCAATATCCTTGCGGTTCAGCAGTTCACGGTAATCACGTGTTGTATAAATATCGTTCCCCCATTTTTCTTTGGCGGTTTTCAGACGTCCGTCGTAAAGATCGGCTACGGCCACAAGCTTAACACCTGAATGCTCAAGGGCTGTGTTGGTATCCGATGTTCCCATTCCTCCGGCGCCTATGAGTGCAATCTGAATCTGGTCGTTGGGTGAAACAGGAGCTTCGCGTTGCATATTTTCAAAACGGGCAATTGCCGGATCAATATTCATGGCCAGCAATCTGGATCCTGCCAGGGCTGCTCCGGTGAGGCCAATCTGCCTGATGAACTGCCTGCGGTTTTGAGAAGATGAATTTTTGTTCATGTTCTGATAAGTTTGATTTTATGGTTTTGGTTTTTAGGTTTTCGGAATATATCAGCAGATACACTTAATCATAGCTTTTTCCCTGAAGGATGAGGGCCAGTTTCTCAGGTTTAAAGGGTTTTGTAATGTATTCATCCATGCCGAGGGCCAGGCAAAAGGTGCGTTCACTCTTTTCGGCATTGGCAGTCATGGCATAAATCGGTATCCTGTTACGGCCCGATTCTTTTTCGGCCTCCCTGATACGTCGTGTAGCTTCGTAACCGTCCATTACCGGCATCTGAATGTCCATCAGTATCGCGTCGTATTCATGCGCTGCCCATTTTTCGAGTGCTATTTGCCCATTGTCAGCCACATCCGTCTCATGCCCGAGTTTTCGTAACGAAAATACAGCTACCTGCTGATTGATGCGGTTATCTTCGACCAATAATATTTTAAGTTTTTTTATTTCATGTTCAATATCTAGTGCTGCTTCACCTTTCTGAGTCACACCCGCTGCCGGCTTTCCTGTTTTTATATAAAACCAGAAGCGTGATCCGGAGCCATATTCACTTTCAACACCTATCTGCCCGCCCATGAGTTCAGTGAGTTTTAATGAAATGGCTAAACCGAGACCCGTGCCACCAAAACGGCGTGAAACCGATTTTTCGGTTTGCGAGAACTCCTTGAAAAGGCGCAGTTTCCCTTCCTCGCTGATACCAATGCCACTGTCGGCCACCGTACAGGATATTTTATAAGAATCATCCGTTTCAACGGAGGTTTCAACAATGATTTTAACAAATCCTTTTTCAGTAAACTTAAGCGCATTGTTGGCCAGATTAATCAGAATCTGTTTAAATCTCACAGGATCTCCTATCATAACCGGTGGAATAGCGCCATTAAAAACAGCACCGAAGTCAAGGCTTTTGCTTTCGGCTTTCATTTTTAGCAATTTCACCACATTGTTTACTTCATTCACCAGATTGAATGGTATTTTTTCAAATTCAAGTTGTTGTGATTCTATTTTTGAGAAATCGAGAATATCATTTATGATATTCAGAAGGTTATCAGCAGATATTTCAACAATCTCCAGATATTCCTGCAATTTGACGGGGTCGGTGGTTTGCTTCAGTATGTCAACAATACCAACAATTCCATTGAGTGGTGTCCTGATTTCATGGCTCATGCTGGCCAGAAACAGTGATTTTGCACGGGTGGCAGCTTCGGCTTTATCGCGTTCAGCGGCCAGGCGGTCACGTGTTTCGCGCAGTTCTTCCACCAGTGTTTCAAGGTTTTTCTTTTGATGGTACATTTCAAGAAAGAGCCTTACTTTGCCATGGATGATTTCAGGGATAATGGGTTTTGAAATAAAATCAATGGCACCCGTTTCAATGCCTTTTACAATGTGCAGGTCTTCTGAGTAGATGGCTGAAACAAAAATTACGGGAATATGCCTGGTTTTGGGTCCCTGCCGCAGAAGAGATACCATCTCATAACCATCCATGCCGGGCATCTGAATATCAACAATAGCAAGCGCAAAGTCGCCTTTGAGGGATAACGACAAAGCTTCGTTTCCGGATAAAGCCCTCACAAATTCCACATTCAAATCTTCAAGCACTGTTTCGAGTGCATGAAGGTTTTGCGGTTTGTCGTCAACAATCAGTATTCTTGGTTTTTGTAGTATGTTGTCTGACATTTTAATTAGCGCCTTTATTTGTAAAGCCAAACATTCATGAGTGAAATCAGTCTTTCAATATCCAGGGGCTTCGAAAGATAATCGCTGGCTCCTGATTCCAGGCATTTATCATAATCGTCCTTCATGGCTTTTGCAGTGAGTGCAATAACCGGAAGTTTGGTATAGCGGGGTTTTTTACGGATTTGCTTCATTGTTTCGTAGCCATCCATCACAGGCATCATAATATCCATCAGGATGATATCAATATCTGTTTCTTTATCAATGATTTCGAGTGCAGTTTTTCCGTTTTCAGCTTCGCGTATCACCATGCCTTTTTCGTCGAGTACTTTGCTGAGCGCAAACAGATTACGCATATCATCATCAACAATCAGCACCTTTTTACCCACCAGGGTTGCATCTTTGCTGTGAAGTGTTGCAATGATTTCCTGTTTCTGTGGTGGAAGATTTTTAACTACACGATGCAGGAAAAGGGCCGTTTCATCGAGCAGACGGTCTTCTGATTTAACACCTTTTACAATGATGCTCTCCGCATATTTCTTGAGCCGGTTGTTTTCTTCAATGCTTAATTCCCTGCCGGTATATACAATTACAGGAGGCATATTTGTTTTAAACTCATCATGCATTCTGGCAAGCAGGTCAAATCCACTTATATCGGGTAGTCCAAGATCCAGCACAACGCAATCAAAATGTTTGGATTTTAGTATTTCAATAGCTTGTAGTCCTGAACCTGTGGTAACAGTATTCACATCACCCTTACCGATCATATCAGCTATTTGTTTACTAAGTATTTTATTATCTTCAACAATCAGTACTTCACTTACTTTACGTGAAACAAATGAACCAATGCTTTGGAGCGCCTGTTCAAGTTTTTCGGGCGTAGCAGGTTTCGAAAGGAACCCGATTGCACCTTTACGGTACACATCCAGGCTTTCTTCCATGGCTGACATCATGTGTACCGGAATATGCCTCAGTGCGGGATTTCTTTTAATCAGGTCAAGAACAGTATACCCGTCGATACCCGGCAATTTTATATCCAGAATAATGGCTCCCGGTTTAAATTCTTCTGCCAGTTTAAGTCCGGATTCGCCGGTTGGTGCGTATAAAAAGTCAAATCCTTTTTCATGGCAGGCATCACGCAGGATACGTGCAAAGTTCTCGTCATCTTCAATGACCAGGATGATGGGTTTTTCTTCATTGATGCTTTTGCGGTCGTCTGCCAGTTTCGAAATGTACATCGAAGCCTGTATCAGTTCATGATTGGCCATAACCAGTGGAGGTTTTGGCTTTTCATCAGAAGCTTCATGATAATCTGAAGAAGGTTTGCTTTTTGACTTTAATGGCAGATAAATAATAAACTCTGAACCAGATCCCTGCTGGCTGTTTAACTGAATTTCGCCTCCAAGAATTTTTACTATTTCCTTTGAAATTGAAAGCCCGAGCCCGGTGCCACCGTAATGCCGGGAGGTGCTCCCGTCAGCCTGCTGAAATGCTTCAAAAATCAGCAACTGTTTTTCGCGGGGGATGCCAATGCCCGTATCTTTTACCGATATTGCTATGGTTTGGTCAGGCAACAGATCCTGCCGGTTGAATTTTATATTTGGTTTTGGCAATGAAAATTCAACATTGATACTTCCGGAGGCAGTAAACTTGATGGCATTCGACATCAGGTTTTTAACAACCTGCTCAAGCCGCTGTGTATCTGTATCGATGATTGCGGGTACATCTGCGGCTGCAATAACTTCAAAGGCCAGCCCCTTTTCTTCGCAGTGGTGACTGAAATTCCGAAGGATGTTTGCTTTCAGCTTTTCAATTGACACAGGTTCAATGGTAAAGGTCATTTTGCCTGATTCAATTTTCGAGAGATCAAGAATCTCGTTTATCAGGCGCAGTAAGTCATCACCGCTGTTTCTGATTATTTCTATTGATTCAAGCTGGTCATTCAGCAGATTTCCTTTTTTATTCTGAAGCAGGTTTTTTGAAAGGATAAGCAGGCTGTTGAGCGGGGTACGCAACTCATGCGACATATTGGCCAGAAACTCCGATTTGTATTTGCTGGTTATTTCGAGTTCCCGGGCTTTAATTTCCATCGTTTCTTTTGCTTTTCCCAATTCAATATTTTTCAGGCTGATTTCTTTTTTCTGAAATTCGAGTGAGCTGGCATTGGCTTCGAGTTCTTCATTAATGACCCTGAGTTCTTCTTGTTGCGCCTGAAGTTCGCTTTCGCGTTCACGCAATGCATGTGTCTGTTCTTCAAGTTCCTCATTCGAAACACGTAACTCTTCCTGCTGAGCCTGAAGTTCTTCGGCTTGTAATTGCGTTTTGTCGAGCAGTTCGGCCAGGCGTTTCCTTGACCGTGCTGACAGCAGGCTTATGGCAATAGTTTCTGCCACATTGTTCAGAAATTCAATCTTTTGATCAGACATAACCTCAATTGAAGCAAGCTCAACAACACCGGCAAGCTGTCGGTTATGCACCAGCGGCAGCACAATCACATTGCGTGGTGCTGCATCACCTGTTGAAGATGTGATACGCGTATAATCGTCTGGCAATTTGGTTACTGAAATCATTTGCAGGCTTTTGGCGGCTTGTCCAACCAGTCCCTCACCTAATTTAAAACTGTCGTTGAGGCTTTTGCGTTTAATAAAAGCGTAGCTCCCTGAAAGTATAAGTTCATTTTTCTCTTCGGCTTTCAGATAAACAGTAGCAATTTGTGCACCCAGATAAGTTGCAAGATAATCAGCTACAGCATTTGAGAGTTCGTCTTCATTCTGATCGCCGCGCAGTTTTTCGTTTAATTCATTCTGACCGGTTTTCAGCCAGTTTTGTATATGAGCCAGTTTCTCAGCATTTCCAAGTGCTACAATCATCGAAGCCAGTGCAATCGAAAATTCATCCTGGTCTGAACGTGGGAGAATAGCCACTGAATAATCGCCTTTTGCAACCTGGTTGGTTTGCGTAACCAGATACTTCAGGTTCTCCTGAAGTTCATTAAATGAAACTGCCAGTTGTCCCACCTCATCATTTGAGACCACCTCAACCGGAACATTTATATTGCCCTGCGATATTTGTTTGAAGCTGTTGATGATACTCGTAATTGATGAAGTTATAATTCCGGAAATTAAACCCGACATTAAAATAATGATGATTGAAAGAATAAGGGTTGTCAGAAGTATACCCCATAGTAAAAGATTGTTGGCATAAGCCACAACGTTTTGGATTGACGCGGCAAAATCCCTGTAAAGCTGATTGGTAGCTTCAATAGTTGATTCAATTTCTTTTAGATTTGCACTATCAGGTTGCTTTGAATATAATTTGATCAGACGGATAATTTTTTCGCCATTTTCATAGCCATGTTCTGCAACATTGATACTTTTATTAATATCTTCATTGCCAATCCATAATAACAGCCTTACCCGGCTTGTCATTAAATCTGCATTTGATTTGTCGCTTTCAAAAGCTTCTTCAAGATATTCGTAATAAAGATCAGATTGTTTAGAAAAGGTCTCATTACGAGACAGATCACCGGAAATTCCGAAAGAATGGGCCATCATGTCAGCCTTCGAAATAGACGAAATTGCAGTTTCGAGCATACTGCTGTCGCCTGTATTGATATACTTATAAAAATGAGCTACTCCGCCCTGAAAATTAAGCGTATGCATTCTTTCTGCATTAAAAATGATACCCAGAACTTTTGAGGTATTAAAAAAATATCTGGCCGTAATCCCCATCAATACCAGACTTAATACTGCAATTAAAGTCATCAGGTTTAGTTTCCGCCTGATACGTAAATTCATGATCCAATGCTTTATCATAACGTATGTGTTTAATGCTTTGAAACGAAGTCCCGAAATTACGAAAACCTACGCAAAATCAACATACCTTACATGAATTTAATATTTCAACATTGAAACATTTTATTTGTTATAGCGTAAATATTCTCACACAATTGTTGTTTTATGCAAAATGAAATGTTTACCGTTCAGGAAATTGAGAATGAAATCCGTTATCTGAACCTGTTGGCAGAGAAGTTTCCGGGAATACAGTCAGCCTCAACAGAAATAATCAATCTTGAAGCTATCCTTGATTTACCTAAGGGTACAGAACATTTCTTAACCGATATCCATGGGGAGTTTGAAACGTTCAGCCATTTTTTAAGAAATGCATCAGGTGTGGTTCGCCGTAAAATAGATGAAGTTTTTGGCAACCGTATCCGTGAGATTGATAAACGCCGGCTGGCTACCCTTATTTATTACCCGGAGCAGAAACTTGATGTATTGCTGCGTGATGAAAAATATCCTGAAGAATTGTATACCATTGCACTTCAACGGCTTATTGATGTTGCCCGCTCCGCAGCATCAAAATATACACGTTCAAAAGTCCGCAAGGCCTTGCCCCGGGATTTTGCATATATTGTTGATGAACTGCTGAATGAGTCAAGTGCCGGCAAACAGGAGTACTTCAATGGCATTATACGTACCATTATCCGTATCGACAGGGCCAAGGCGTTTATCATTGCACTTTGCAAGTTTATTCAGCGAATGCTCATCGACCGGCTTCACATCATTGGTGATATTTTTGATCGTGGGCCATCTGCCGACAAGGTGATGGATGCCCTGATGGAACATCACTCTGCTGATATACAATGGGGCAATCACGACATCATCTGGATGGGAGCTGCTGCCGGATCCAAACTTTTAATATCCACAGTTTTACGCATATCAGCCCGCTATGAAAATCTTGATACCATCGAAGATGCTTATGGGATCAATCTGATGCCGCTGGCCACGTTTGCATTGAAATACTATAACAATGACCCCTGCAATGATTTTATACCACGCACGGCTTCAGAGGAAGAAAAAAATTCATGGAATGTGCAGGTATTGAAGCAGATGCATAAAGCAATCGCGGTAGTTCAGTTTAAACTTGAGGCACAAACCATTCTGCGGAATCCGCATTATGGCATGGATGACCGTACATTGCTTGATAAGATTGATTATGTAAACGGAACCATTGAAATAGGTGGTAAAAATTATCAGTTGTCAGATAAACTTTTCCCGACCATTGATCCGAAAAATCCATTCGCCTTAACCGCAGAAGAAGATGAAATGATGGATAAGTTGAGATCTTCATTCCTGAACAGCGACCGTTTACAGAAACATATCGAGTTCTTGTATACTGATGGCGGAATGTATCTTGCTTTCAACGGAAACCTCTTGTTTCACGGTTGCATCCCGATGAATAGCGACGGTTCCTTCAGCCATTTTGCAATTGATGGGGTTTCATATTCAGGTAAAGCGCTGGTTGATGAATTTGACAGGGTGGCACGGCGCGGCTTCCTGAACCGCAACAATTCTGAAAGCAACTGCTCTGACCTTGACCTGATGTGGTATCTGTGGTGCGGGCCCGTTTCGCCATTATTCGGAAAAACAAAGATGACCACCTTTGAACGCTATTTTATCAATGATAAAGATGTTCAGGCAGAACCCCGGAATCCTTATTACAAACTTCGTGACAGTGAAGATGTTGTAAAATACTGTCTGAAGGAATTCGGGCTGGATCCTGACAAAGCCCATATTGTGAACGGACACACCCCGGTGAAGGTTTCCAAAGGCGAAAACCCGGTAAAAGCCAATGGCCGGTTGTATGTAATTGATGGCGGAATGTCGATGCCATATCAGAAAGTAACCGGAATAGGCGGCTATACGCTTATTTACAATTCTTACAGCATTATTCTCGTGCAACATGCAGCTTTTGAATCACGGCAAAAGGCCATTGAGGAAGATATTGATATTATCTCGAGCCGTACAGTGATTGAACAACGCAATGAGCGTATCAGGGTGAATGATACGGATATGGGGAAAGAACTCAGGAAACAAATCAACGATTTGCATATGTTGCTGACTGCCTACCGGAAAGGTCTGGTGAAGGAACGTTGATTAATTCCTGGCTTTATGGCAGTAACTGATTAACAATCTGTGCATCAATACAGCCCGTTATTGAGGTTTCAGAATAAGCTTCACTACAGTTTCAACGTGATGCGTGTGTGGAAACATGTCAACAGGCTGTATGGTATCAATTACATATTCCGTTGTAAGCATTTTGAGGTCTTTGGCAAGCGCAGCAGGATTGCAGCTTACATATATGATAGTCCGTGGCTTTGCCTCCAGCATTGTTTTTTTAATCTCAATAAGTGTCCCTGACCGTGGCGGGTCCAGAATAATTATATCAGGTTTGCCATACTGCACACAAAATGCAGGCGTGAAGGTTTTCAGCACATCACCACATACAAAGCTGCAATTCTCAATATTATTGAGTTTTGCATTCTGATTTGCTTCTTCCACTGCTGATGGCATACCCTCAATACCAACAACCCGGTCGGCATCTGCTGCTAGTGTAAGGGCTATAGCCCCGGAACCCGTATACAGATCATACACAAGATCATCGGGTTTTGCACCAGCCAAATTTCTAATCAGATGAAACATATGGGCAGCCTGCACCGGATTTGTCTGATAAAATCCTTCGGGTTGAATCCTGAATTGTTGATTGCCTGATGTTTCGGTTATAAAGTCATTTTGGCCACTAAATTTGAGAATGGACCCGTTTATTCCTTTCAGCGGATCAGCAAGAATGGTGTAAAATAAACCAGAGAGATATGGAAAAGATGAAGATAACTCAGTTAAATAAGCCTGTATTATAGCCGGATCTTCATAAACAAAACCAACAATTGCCATTGTATCACCATGCGTATTGTTCCTTATTTCAAGATTTCGCAACAACCCTGACTTTTGTTTCAGGTTCCAGAATGCAAGTTCCTGTTTTATTGCAATTTCCTTTGCAACCCTGCTGATGTGGTGAGATGGTTCGGGCTGCAGAAAACATTCTTCAATGTCCAGCACCCGGTCAGCCCTGGATTCAATGTTAAATCCAACAGCCAGACGTTTAACCGGATCATCCACATCACCTTCTTCTTCATAAAACCACCTCGTGGCTGAAAATGAATATTCGATTCGGTTTCTGTAAAAAATTTGCTGATCAGAAGGCATCACCGGTTTTATTTCCCGGAAATCAATTCCCTGCCGTGTGAGTGCTTCTGAAATTATCCCGCGTTTAAGTTC
>CAZKCK010000094.1:0-15142 GCA_964550695.1 uncultured Bacteroidales bacterium
ATGAATCAAGTCTGGTATCAGTCTCTGATCAGAGTTTTTCGAGTTCAACGGTAAAATGCCTCATGATAGGTGCTTCAGTAAGAATTTTATAGCCGCGTTTGATGGCATTGCGCCTGTCCCACACATTTTTAAGCGCTACTGCTACCACATCCATATGGTTGTTGGTATACACACGTCTGGGGATTGCCAGCCTGACTGTTTCAAGCGCAGGATAACGGTTTTCGCGTGTATCGGGGTCACGGTCGGCAAGCAGGGTACCTATCTCAACTCCGCGTACACCAGCCTCAATGTATAGTTCAACAGCCAGTGTTTGGGCGATGTACTCTTCCTGAACGATATGCGGAAGGAATTTTTTGGCATCAACAAAAACGGCATGACCACCAATCGGGCGCTGAACCGGAATGCCAAATTCTATCAGGCGGTCTCCCAGGTATTCAACCTGTTTGATACGAGTTTCGAGATAATCAAACTCAGTGCTTTCATTTAATCCTGCAGCCAGTGCGTTCATGTCACGCCCCGACATCCCGCCATAGGTTATAAATCCTTCAAACATAATGTTATATGTTGAAGCTTTGCGGAATATTTCCTCTGATCGCAAACCAATAAATCCACCCATGTTCACGATGCCATCTTTTTTTGAACTCATGGTGGCCATATCGGCATAGGTGTACATTTCAGTCACAATCTGCTTGATACTCTTGTGTTCATAGCCTTTTTCACGCAGCTTGATAAAATAGGCATTTTCGGCAAAGCGGGCAGAATCGAAGCAAACCGGGATTCCGTAATGATCGGCAAGTGCTTTTACGCCACGCATATTTTCCATCGAAACCGGTTGACCGCCTGAGGTATTGTTGGTTACGGTTACGATTATCATTGGAATCTGCTCTTTCGGGTACTTCTTTAGTACGTCCTCAAGTTTTACAAGGTCAACATTCCCCTTGAAGGGGTGCAGCAGTTCGGTATGAAAAGCTTCATCGATGGTACAGTCGATGGCATGTGCCTTCCGGAATTCAATATGTCCCTTGGTGGTATCAAAATGAGAGTTTCCGGGCACAATATCCCCTTCTTTGACCAATGTTGAAAAAAGTACGTTTTCGGCGGCACGGCCCTGGTGTGTTGGCAAAAAGAAAGGAAAGCCCATAATCCTGAAAATGGCGTCTTTCAGTTTGTAATACGATGATGCACCGGCATAGCTTTCGTCGCCCAGCATCATTTCGCTCCATTGGCGGTCGCTCATGGAGCCTGTTCCGGAATCGGTGAGCAGGTCAATAAACACCTGCTCACTGCGGAGGTTAAAAAGATTGTATCTGGCGTCTTTAATCCACTGTTCGCGTTCAATGCGTGTGGAGCGGCGGATGGGTTCCACCATTTTTATTTTATATGATTCGGCAAATGGAATTTCCATGACAATTTATTAATAATGAATAATATATGCTGATTTTCCCTTGAATTGGGAACTAAAATAAACTGTCAGAGGGAGAAATGATCCCTGCGTTTGATATTGCGGTAACGCGTTAATGCTAAAACCGAAGAAATCATGATACGCTATTTAATATTGTTGGCCGCATCAAATATACAACAATTATTATATAAAATGCAAATCAGTTGTGAAATAATCAGTTAGAAATACAAATGATGATTTTTATGTTAATTCACCGGAACCTCAATCACCAACAAATAGGAATTTACATGGGCTTCAAATTCAAAATTTTCAGTGGCTGTAATTTCGATGGCATCGCGTTTACCAAGCAGATTTCCGTTTATACTGGCTGATCCTTCTATTACAATCATAAAAACACCATTCCCTGAACGTTTCAGTTTGTAGTCGGCTTTGGTTATTTTATCAAATTTCCCAAGACTCAGCCATGCATCCTGATTAATCCAGATCACATCCGTGTCTTTTTCGCCGGAAACAACTACACGTAGTTCATTGGGCTTAAGCATTCCGGCAATCAGTTTCTGATCATAGCGTGGTTTGATATCTTTTTCGCGGGGAAATATCCATATCTGAAACAGGCTCAGTAATTCAGTATCAGAACCATTAAATTCCGAATGATAAATACCGCTGCCTGCCGACATCACTTGTATTTCGCCAGCCGAAATCAGTCCTTCACCTCCGGTACTGTCTTTATGTTTTACAACACCTGAATGCGGTATCGTGATGATTTCCATGTTTTGGTGAGGATGCGTTCCAAAGCCCATTCCGGGTTCAATAATGTCATCGTTCAGGACTCTGAGCATTCCGAAATGTACCCGGGAGGGATCGTAATATTCAGCAAAACTGAACGAAAACCGGGTATGCAACCATCCATGTTCTGCAGAACCGCGTGATCCTGCAGTATATATTTGAGTTTTCATAAATAATATTTTGACGTACAATGATTTAAAAACGATGAAGCTGAAGGTAAAATGTTCATTTAATGCCAATCTCCGGCCTCACTTCAACAAGAGTATAACAGACTGTTATTCTGTTTTGTTTTGTTATTGGAATAACAAAAGCTTCTTTATCTTTGCGTCAAAATTCCACCGATGAAACAATTCTTCACAATACTGCTCGTTTGTATTGTTTTACAGGCGTTTCCGCAATTCGACAATTACTTTTTGGCCAAAACCCTGCGTTTGGATTATTTTCACACAGGCAATGCAACTGAAGAAATTTATTCGTTTGATGAACTTATAGAGGAGCCTTACTGGGGTGGTTCTCTCGTTAATTTGATTGATACCTTTGGTTTTGGACAGTATTTTGTAAAGGTTATTGATAAGCAAAGTGGTTCGCTGATTTATTCACGGGGTTATTCAACGCTTTTTTCAGAATGGCAGACCACCACTGAAGCACAAAAAACCTGGCGGACGTATTCCGAATCAATAGTGATGCCTTATCCAAAGAACGATGTGGATGTTGAAATCTGGTCGCGTGACCGGAAAGGGATTTTTACAAAGAAATTTACTTACCCTATTCAGGTAAAGGATTATTTTATAAATAAGCAGCAGCGAAGCATTTACCCTGCTTTTGATGTGCTGAATTCCGGAGATCCGTCAACAAAGGTTGATATTGTGATTATTCCTGAGGGATATACTGAAAGTGAAATGGAACTTTTTAAAACAGATTGCCAGAAGTTTGCAGATGAAATGTTTTCGTTTTTACCCTATTCTGAATTTAAAAACAAGTTTAATATCAGGGGGATACAGGCTCCCTCGGTTGAGACCGGTACCGACATCCCTGCAGATGGTATCTGGAAAAATACCGTGGTGAATTCAAGGTTTTATACGTTCGATCTGGAGCGTTACTGTATGACTTCTGATTTTAAATCATTGCGCGATGTTGCCGCCAATGTACCCTATGACCAGATTTATGTACTGATCAACAGTTCAAAATACGGAGGAGGTGCAATTTACAATCATTATTCAATGTCAGTAAACAGCAATAAGGCTGCCGGTAAAATTTTTATTCATGAATTCGGGCATGGTTTTGCCGGACTGGGCGATGAATATTACAATTCGGCAGTTGCATACAATGATTTTTACCCTGCCGGTGTTGAACCCTGGGAGCCTAATATTACCACATTGATTGATTTTGAGCGGAAATGGAAAGATATGATTCCTGAGAATACACCTGTACCCACACCTGATGAAGAAAAATACCGTTCTCAAACCGGAGTTTTTGAAGGTGGGGGCTATGCCTCCAAAGGTATTTACAGGCCGCGGGTTGATTGTATGATGAATACGTTCAACGGAAATACATTTTGTGACCCTTGTGTAAGGGCAATCCGCAAAATGATTGATTTTTATTGCAAATAACCAAAGAACATTATTTTAATATATTAAAATTCAACCAGATGGCAATCACTACACTCGACCAGATGATTGAGGTCGTAAAACAAAAAACCAAAAAAAGACTGGTAGCAGCCTATGCAAACGATAATCATACCATTGATGCTGTAAACCAGGCAATTGATCTTGGAATTATAGATGGTATACTGGTTGGCGACGAAGCCACCATTTTAAGTGTTTGTGAACACGAAAAAATTGACCCCAAAAAATTCCGCATCGTTCATGAACCCGACGAACAAAAGGCTGCCAATAAAGCAGTTGAACTGATTGTAAAAGGCGAAGGAGACATCCTGATGAAAGGCCTGGTGAGCACCGATAAATATATGCGGGCCATCCTGAATAAGGAAGCAGGACTGATGCCTCCCAAAGCAGTACTCAGCCATGTAACCGTGATGGAAATTGCAAAATATCATAAACTTCTGATTGTTGGTGATGTGGCCATTATCCCGGCTCCGGATCTGGATCAGAAAGTGGCCATTACCAATTACCTGATTAATACGGCACGTGCACTGGGCATCGAAAAACCCAAAGTTGCAGTGTTGGCAGCTACTGAACAAATGCTTCCCGGGATGCAGGCCTGTGTGGATGCCGGAATTATTTCAAAAATGGCTGAGCGCGGGCAGATTAAAAACGCTTTTATTGATGGACCGCTGTCACTCGATACTGCCATCGACATGGAAAGCGCTCAGATTAAAAAGGTTGGTGGTCAGGTAGCTGGTGATGCGGATTGTATTGTATTTCCAAATATTGAATCCGGCAATGTGTTTTATAAATTCAACACCAAGCTGGCCGGTGGTGAACTGGGCGCATTGGTTTGTGGAGCAAAGTGCCCGGCTGTGCTGTCGTCGCGCGGCGATAGTGCCAAAACCAAAATGTATTCAATCGCGCTTGCTGCACTTGTGGCAAAATAATCAGTACAAGATCAGGAACCGGTATTTACCGGCCATTACGTTTTCATCAAATCATCACCAGAATGGAACCCATACGCACGCTCGGTGAAATGACCGGGCGCATCATCCAGCAGAAAATCAGGAAACGCATCGCAGTTGCCATGGCCGAGGATCCCAATACAATCGGGGCTATCGGACGGGCAGCAAGTGCCGGTTTTGCTGAACCTTTGTTAATAGGTGATGAGCTGGTAATTGCAAAGCGTATGCATGAAGCTGGCCTACAAGCACTGAGCGTTGAAATAATTCATGAACCCGATGAACAGAAGGCCAGCGATATTGCTGTTAAAATGGTTAAAACCGGGCAGGCCGATGTGCTCATGAAAGGACTGGTGAATACCGATAAATTCCTGAAGGCAGTTCTCAACCGCGAAACCGGGCTTTTACCCAAAGGAGCCGTGATGAGTTATGTGTGTGCCGTGCAGATTCCGGCATACCACAAACTGCTCTTTATTACCGATACGGCTGTTATTCCCTTCCCTGACCTGCAACAGAAAGCAGCCATGTTGAATTATGCTGTTGATATGGCCCACCGGTTTGGGATTGATTTGCCTAAAGTTGCACTGATCAGTGCAGTTGAAAAGGTAAGTACAGGAATACCCTCAACCGTTGATTACAGTATATTGTGCAGCATGGCAGCACGTAATCAGATGAAAGGATGCGTGGTGGATGGCCCGCTTGATGTTTTTCTTGCCTGCGATCCTCAGGCCGGGGAAATTAAAGGGGTAAGTTCCCCAATAAACGGAGATGCTGATGTACTGTTATTTCCTTCACTCGAAGCCTGCAATGCCTTTTATAAAGGGCTGATGCTTTTTGCGGGTGGCGAACTTGCAGGACTGATACGCGGAACCGAAAAACCAGTTGTAATGATGTCGCGCAGCGAAAGCGAAAATTCAAAATTCTATTGTATAGCCTTATCATGCCTGATGGCTGATTAAACCTTAAATATTTTTCAGATAATGAAACACGACCGCATATTAGCCATCAATCCGGGCTCAACATCTACCAAGATTGCCGTATATGAAGGCACCAAAAACATTTTTTTAAAAACCCTCAGGCATTCAACAGAGGAGCTGAAAGACTTTCAGAAAATTACCGAGCAATTCCAGTTCCGTAAGGATATTATTATGAAGGAGCTCGAAATTGCAGGCATTCAGTTGAATACCATCAAAATTATTGTTGGACGGGGTGGCTTGGTGAAGCCCATCCCTTCAGGTGTTTACGAAGTTAATGACCGGCTGATAGAAGACCTGAAAATTGGTGTGATGGGCGAACATGCCAGCAATCTTGGTGGACTGATTGCCAATGATATAGCTATTGCACTTGGCGATGCTCGGGCATTTATTGCCGATCCCGTGGTTGTTGATGAACTTCAGGATGTGGCCCGGGTAGCTGGCCATCCCCTGTTTGAAAGGGCTTCTATTTTTCATGCGCTCAACCAGAAGGCCGTTGCAAGATCGTATGCCAAGTCGCTGAACCAGCGATACGAAGATCTGAACCTGATTGTTGCACACCTCGGAGGTGGAATTTCGGTAGGAGCGCACCGCATGGGCAAAGTGGTTGATGTGAACAATGCGCTTGACGGAGAAGGTCCCTTCAGCCCTGAAAGAAGCGGCACGCTTCCGGTGGGACAGCTTGCAAAGCTTTGTTATTCAGGCAAACACACGCTGGATGAAATCAAAAAAATGATAAATGGCAAAGGTGGTTATGTGGCTTATCTGAACACCAACAGTGCCTATGATGTTGAACTGAACGCCAGGGCCGGTGATACCCGGGCCGCATTGATACAGGATGCGATGGCCTATCAGGTAGCCAAGGAAATTGGGGCAATGGCAGCGGTGCTCAAGGGACAGGTTGATGGAATTATCCTTACGGGTGGTATTGCTCACAATGCTTATCTGGTGAATTATATCAAGGAAATGGTTGGCCATATGGGCGCCATTATCGTGTATCCGGGCGAGGATGAAATGGAGGCACTGGCCATGAACGGTTTGATGGTGCAGCGGGGTGAGACAGTACCGCTTGTTTATGAATAACTGCAACCCATCATGAACCGTTATCCAAAGCGAGAGACAATTGAATGCAATTTGTGGATGTTGCGTTTAATTTTTTACTTCTTTTGCTAACATTTTTTATCTTCCCATTGTTAATAGTTATGATTATTTAAATCAGCATTAGCAGTATTGCAAATTCGGAAAATTGATTTTTTTAGAAATCACATAAATATCAGATCAGCAACCACATAAAAAAATTATATCATGAGCGTTCTTGTTAATAAACATTCAAAAGTCATTGTGCAGGGCTTTACGGGCACTGAGGGTACCTTTCATGCCGGGCAGATGATTGATTACGGAACCAATGTTGTTGGAGGCGTTACTCCCGGAAAGGGAGGCACTGAACACCTTGGCAAACCTGTGTTTAACACAGTACTTGATGCGGTAAAAACTACCGGGGCCGATGTTTCGGTAATATTTGTCCCGCCAGCTTTTGCCGCTGATGCTATTATGGAAGCTGCTGAAGCCGGCATCAAGGTGATTATTTGCATTACAGAAGGTATTCCGGTAAAAGACATGGTGGCTACCAAAGAGTACATCAAAGGATACAATTGCAGGCTTATCGGGCCCAACTGTCCGGGAGTCATTACACCGGGTGAAGCCAAGGTTGGTATTATGCCGGGCTTTATTCATATGCCGGGTATTGTAGGAATCGTTTCACGTTCCGGCACATTAACCTATGAAGCAGTTGACCAGTTGACAAAGGTTGGACTGGGGCAAACCACTGCTATCGGAATCGGTGGCGACCCTGTTCCGGGAACCACAACCCGCGAAGCCGTTGAATTGCTGATGAACGATCCTGATACAAAGGGTGTTGTTATGATTGGCGAAATCGGGGGATCGATGGAAGCCGATGCAGCCTACTGGATAAAACAAAACGGAACCAAACCGGTTGTGGCTTTCATAGCCGGTGCCACAGCACCCAAAGGCAGAACCATGGGCCATGCTGGCGCTATTGTGGGCGGACATGCCGATACTGCCGAAGCTAAAAAGGAAATTTTACGTGAATGCGGAATTTATGTAGTTGATTCTCCGGCTGATATTGGAACAAAAATGGCAGAATTGCTGAAAAAATAATACCGGCGGCCTCAGGCCGCTTTTTTTATGTTTCCGCGTTTGGAACAGAAAAATCTATCTCAGGCAGAATTTAAAATGCACGGTCATATAAATCATTGTAAAAGAGCATAATACGTTCATTGGCATATTTTTTGACATCGGTAATTGTAAATATGTCCATCAAAATGAAAACTTTATTTTTTTATATAATAATCATGGCAGGGTTACTGACCTCTTGCCAGAAAGCAGAGGAAGTTGTACCGGCCGCTGTACCATCCAATACAGATGAGAATATTCTGCTCAATAACAATGCTGAAGAACTTACTGCCCGTATCACCTATTCCAATGAACCGCTTAAACTTACCGGATTAAAAACCGGATTGAACCTCAGTCTGATTGGCAGTGCTGCATCGCCTGTTGTGAATGGTGTACTGCTAAGTGCATCGTATGTGTTAAAACGTGGTAACAATGTTTATGTAACGTATAATGAACGTGGCAATGGTTATGGTGGTGCTGTGGTTGTGTTTAACGTCAGCAATCCGGGTCAGCCGGTAATTGTTTCAGAAATGTCATTTGGCAAAATCGATATCAATGCATGCGATATCAGCGGCAATGGAACGGCCTTGTACCTTGCGGGTTCATCAAAATCAAAAGGTGCGGTATTGCTGAGATTGTATATTAATTCTGCCGGTATTATTACCACATCGCCTGCTGATGTTGAAATCAAGAAAATAGGCAGTGCGGCATCGGCAAATGGCATCATTCAGGGATCATCGTGGTTGTTTGTTTCAATCGGAAACAGTCAGGGTGGCTTGTATATGCTTGGGATGACCTCTTTGGCAGTGCTTGATTATGATCCGTACAACGGAGCCAAGTTTTCGACAGCCAACGGACGTAACCGTGGCGATAACCATATGTCACTTGAAGCTGGTGAAACTACAGCTTATCTGCATGTATATGTGATTGGGGTGAATGATACCCAGGTAGAGAAAGTGTTTGACGCAGGCCCCGTTCAGACACAAAATGTGGAGCCGGAACTGACGAATTTTGGCAAAGCTTCCATTTTTATACGACCCGGCCAGCAAACCTGCTTTATTGCCCGTGGTAAGTACGGTATGAAGGCACTTAATATTACGAATGGCAATACGGTTTATGAATCACCATCGAGTATGATTTCTGATGGGAATACCAACGGCGTGGCTGCCGATGCCCAGTATGTGTATATGGCCAATGGTGCTCAGGGTCTTGCAATTGCACAATACCCTGCCTCGGGTACCACACTTGATGTGGTAGGTGTATGGGATGATCCGGCGTACCCCGGTAGTGCCAACATGGTTTATACAGATGCAAATCTTATTTTTGTTGCCAAAGGAAAAGAAGGCGGATTGAAAATTATCCTGAAAAACTGAACCGAAATAAATATTTTTACGTAAAAGCCTCTTTCGGGAGGCTTTTTGCGTTACCAATAACAGCAAGAAGCGGTCACTGATTGATACTGCCTTTGGAAATGAAAATCAGAATATTCATTATTTTTAGTATCCCAATATTCTTTGCGTGCTTCATCAGAAGTGCGGTAAGCCAGCCTTTGCCCCTTGAAGACCTGGCACGCGAAAAGGTATATACCAGTTATGATGATGCTTTTACCGATGCCTTCAATGTAGTGGTGCTTGATTTAACAAGCCGGGACCTGACTTTTCATTCGGAGAAAACCAAATCGCTTATAAACCTTCAGGTTCTATTGCTCGGAGGAAATCCGGCCCTCGACTTTTCACAGGCGTTCAGCAAAAAGTATTATGGATCCATACCCAACCTGCAAATTGTGAACCTGCAGGACAATCAGCTTGCGGATTTACCTTCGGGGTTAACAACCTGTAAATACCTGAAAATGCTCTACCTGGGTAAAAACCGGATACGGGAACTTCCGAATGCCCTTTGTGAAATGGATAGCCTTCAGACCCTGTCAATTCACCACAACAATCTGAGGAGCTTGCCCGACAGTGCGGGAAATATGCCTGCGCTTAAAGTTCTGGATGTGAGTGGCAATAAAAGCCTTGATGTTGATCAGTCGCTTACATTGCTTGGAGACGTAAAAACCCTGCAAAAACTCTACATGAGTGATTGTGGTATTGGAAATATACCGGTTTCAGTTTCCGCACTGTATAATCTTGATCTGTTGAATTTTTCGAAAAACCGGATTTCTGAAATGCCTCAGTATTTGTGTCAGTTGACAAATTTAAAGGAACTCAGTCTTGAAGGCAACAACCTGACAGTAATTCCGGGTGATATTAAAAATCTGGAGCGTTTGGAGGTTCTTGTTCTTTCGAACAACCAGCTTCGTACCTTGCCTGCTGATCTCGGAGTATTAGGCAGGA
Source organism: uncultured Bacteroidales bacterium (assembly GCA_964550695.1). Taxonomy (GTDB): domain Bacteria; phylum Bacteroidota; class Bacteroidia; order Bacteroidales; family TTA-H9; genus CAZKCK01. The sequence goes on from CAZKCK010000094.1 coordinate 10,261, forward strand.
TTGTATACCTGGATTTATCAGTGAATAAACTTACAGGTTTGTCTGACTCACTTTTCAGGTGGCCGGTTATCTCAGAAATTAACCTTGCCAATAACCTGCTTACAGAAATCCCACCGGGTATCGGCAATCTTTCAACATTGAAGGCCCTGAATCTTTCGGGCAATAAATTAATTAAACTCCCTATGGAATTTGCACGAATCGGGGATCTGGAATATCTCAATCTGCAAGGAAATCCGATACTTCCTGACGAAAAAAAGACGTTAAAGGAATGGTTCCCGAAAGCAAAAATCATTTTTTAAAACAAAAAAGGCATCATTCAAATCCAGAACAATGCCTTTTTAACCATTTAACACAGAATCATTTATTGAGGTTTTGCATGACTTTTCATCATATCGCCAGCAGTCATCTCTGTAACCTTGTAATCATCAGGTATCGTAAACTTATCAGCCGGTATCACAGCATTCTCTTCAAATTTTACGGCTTGCCGGGTAATCATCCCCTGTCCGAGTTTAGTTTCTGATTTCATTACCAGTCCTTTGTACAGCCATTGTTTTGTTTTCCCGAGTTCAATCACAATGCACTTCACCCCGAGCATCGTTTCTTCAGGTAGCCATTGCCCGCCGTTGGCTTCAACAAACTCTTTGGTATAATCTTTTGGATTGGTTTGTTTGGGAGCGAGCATGCCGGGAACCGTGCCCATATTTTTCATTTCTTTCATCGAAATTTTTGTGCCCGTTTTTTTTTCGGTATTGAGAGCCCAGGCATACAATGTATCAGAAATCAACAGGGTATTTTTTTCGGTTTTGCTAAAAACGCTGTCAGAAATCTCTTCAATGGTGATTTCTTTTTTTTGACGGGCCGAAACAAGACCATAATCATCAAACCATGCGGTTTCATATACTTCATCAGAAGCTTCTTCAACTGTGGAGGTTGTTTTGTACTCAACAACAGCAGTTTTAAACCCGTATAAACGTTCTGACTCAGGGATGTCGCGTTTTTTATTTGCAGTTGAACAGCCCACAAAGCCGGCTAAAATAAGAATCCAAAATCCTGTAACTATTTTATTCATATTAGAATAACGTATTATTGATTAATCAGGGCACAAAAGTATTCAATTATTTGCATATAATCCAGCTTTGGATAAAACTAAACCTGTAAACACGGGAGGCTATACCAGATTTTTATAAATCAGCATAATTCAGTTAAATTTGTGCCATTAATTTAATTCAATGCAAAACACTGGCTTCAGAGCATTCCTTCCTGTTATTATTTCGGTATCGGTTGTAATTGGTCTTTTTATCGGTTACTATCTGCCGGGCCGAAATTCAGGAACTGCCGGACAAAACCTATCAGGGTATAACAAATTAGCAGTTGCATTGAGTTATATCAGGCGGTCATATGTTGATACCATTGGACTGAGCCGTTTACAGGATTCAGCGCTGACAGGAATTTTACATGAGCTCGACCCTCACTCCGATTATATTCCTGCTGCTGATTATGCTTCTGTGATTGAACCGCTTGAAAGCGGGTTTGAAGGAATTGGCATTCAATTCAGAATGGTCAGCGATTCAGTGTACATTCTTGATGTAATACCTGCCGGGCCTGCAGAAGAAGCGGGTTTGAAAATTGGAGACAGAATCGTATTTGTAAATTCAGATACAATCTCAGGGAAAAAGTATTCAACAGGTGAAGTTGTTTCGCGGCTGAAAGGTGTAAAAGGATCCTCTGAAAAGGTTGGTATCAGGCGAAGAGGTTTAAGTACGGTACTGAAATTGACAGTCACCCGTAACAGGATTCCCACAACAAGTATTGATCTGGCTTTTATGCCCCGCCCCGGTACAGGGTACATTAAACTTGAGAAATTTGCAGAAAATTCAGGCGACGATTTTTCACAGGCTCTAAAAACCCTGATCGGTAAGGGAATGCAAAATCTGATTATTGATTTGAGAGGCAATACCGGCGGAGTAATGTCATCAGCAGTTCAGATTGCAGGTGAGTTTTTACCTGAAAAACAGATGATTGTTTATACATTGGGTGCAAACCGATCCAAAACCACCTTTAATACTGAGGTTGACGGGAGTTTTAAAACCGGGAAGGTATGTGTGCTTATTGATGAAGAATCGGCTTCGGCAAGCGAAATTGTGGCCGGGGCATTGCAGGACAACGACCGGGCAACCATCATCGGTCGCAGGTCGTACGGCAAAGGTCTTGTGCAGGAGCAACTTAATTTTAAGGATAATTCAGCCATCAGACTTACAGTGGCCAGATATTACACACCCTCAGGACGTTGCATTCAGAAGCCTTTCGGAACTGACCGCAGCGATTATTATGCTGAAGCCACTGAGCGCTATTACACCGGTGAGCTGACGGCAAATGACAGTACCTTCAAAGATACACGCCCTGTGTATAAAACCAGAAATGGCAGGAAAGTATACGGAGGAGGGGGAATTACCCCCGATGTGGTGGTTAAACCCGCCACCGGGCCAGAATGGGTGTACCTCAACATGTTGATCGAAATGAACATTATACCAAACTCAGCATTTGATTATGCTGATAGCCGCCGGACAACTTTGTTAAAGATGTATCCTGATTTTGAAAAATTCAGGAATGAATTCAGAATCAGCGCACAGGAGCTAAAGTTAATAGAAGGGAAGCTTGAATCGCTGAGTGGAGTATCAAACAAAGAAGTGCTGCAGAAAATTGAAACCTACATCAGCAATCAGTACAAGTATTTTGTGGCGCAATACCTGTATGGTTACGGGGCCTATTATGAAATCAGCCTTGCCACCGACAGGATTTATCAGAAAGCATTAGAAGAGGGCCTTTGAAAATCTGGCTGTAACAGTTTATTTTATAATCAGTTTGCGTGTTTCAACTGTTTTGCCGGTGGTGAGTTTTACAAGGTAAAGGCCACTATTCAGGGTACTCAGTTGTATGGGTGTCCGCCCTGATGAAATCTGCCGCATCAGGCAGGTTCTTCCAACTAAATCAATCAGTTCAATTATGGATTTCCCGTTTGCTTCCAGTGTGATGTTTACAACATCATATGCCGGATTTGGTGATAGGGTAAATGTTACAGGACCGGGAATTTCGTCTTCAATACCCGTTGGCAAGTATCTCCCAAAATTTTCGGAATCTTTTGCAAATAGTGCCCTCAGGGTATCCACACGCTGGTTGAGCACATCCATGGCCGACACCTGATTGTTGAAACTACGGCCAACTACAAAAGCCACATCCAGCTTATGGCACGAACCTGCTTTAAAGGTAAACGGCCCGATGCTGCCCAAACCCCTGCGGTCAGAAGGAGAATTGCCCGCGGTCTGTTCGGTCCAATACAGCCCATTGGTGTTAAAACCCCCATTGGGTGCAATGCCATTGGTGCCCCAGTTGCATGGGTCAGAATCGCCGGGGAACATGAACCTACAGCGAGGGCCAACCGAAAATCCCGGATAAGCATTTCCACCATAATACATTACACTGTCGTCCCTCCACAAGCCTTGCATATAATTGTAGTAATCATGCCCAGATATTGGTTCCCCACAAAAGCCCCAGTCATTATTATGATAAACAAATCCCGAGAGTCCAAGGCGTTCATTATCAACAATGCCATCGCCAAAATTTGCCCCATTCAGGCTAACATCGCATCCGCCTTTGGGGTTATCAAGGTTATCGTTATCCATATAGGGACCACCTAAAATTTGAATAGCCTGGATTGGCGGGTAGTGCCCATACGCCTCAATTTCGCCTTGTCCATCAATTGAATCCCCATTTAAGCCCATGTAATACCCTTTTGAAACATCACATTGAACATAGTCGTCGTGTGCATATCCAATATCAAAATCTGTCCAAACTCCAACATACGCATTTGTATAATCAGTGGATGACCGGTTAAAAATTTTATAATTAAGGAATACCGTATTGGCCAGGGCCGAATCAGGCGAGTTGAACCCATAGGCCATGCCATGCACCTCAACACCCAGGGGTAGGGAAGGTTTGCTCTCGCGATTTTTTATCTGTTTATCATTAAACACAAAAAACAAGCACTGGTCGCCCCGAATCAGCGGATAATCCCCATCTATTGGTTTGTAATCCCCATCGTTGTTCACATCCATAAAAGGGGCTATGTATTGGTATTGGTTTAATTCGGGCTTGCCTTTGGCCGGCCAGGTGGCGATGGGTTCGATGGGTTGGTAACCTGCATCGTGGCAATGGATAACATGATAATCAACATCTGTGCGGTTCAGTTTCCAAATCCGGAACCATTCCATGCCATTGGCCGAATCGGCCGTGGCTAATCCATCCGTTGAAAGAGGGCCGGTGTGGAAATCGTATCCAATTTGCCTGTAGCGGTCAGCTGAGCAATGCAACTGCCCGGCCTCATCATATCCACCAACCCAAAAAGTATTTTTAAAAATGGTTGATTTCAAAGTGCCCGCAGGATAATTAAAGGTTGTTTTACATCCCATATAACCTTCATCGCCCCATATTGATTCAGACCGAAAGTGGCTTCCAATCGCAGCAAACCTGGCCGAAATATTATTTATGTATAGTGAGTCAAACGAATTATTTTCTACGATTAGCACTAAATAACCTTTGACAACCGTATCTAATACAGCAGTTGTATCTTTATCTACTATTACATATGATTTCTTTATAATTCCTTTAAAACTATATCTTCGCTCATATTCAATAGAATATGTAATGGTACTATCACCAAAATTACCTGTTAAAAACCTAATTGGATCCCCATCCGGATCGTAATCATTGGCCAGTACATTTACCGTAACGGTTTCGCCCACCTTACAATATACGGTATCATCAACTGCCACAGGGGCCTGGTTTTGAGCCAAAACCTGAACCATGGCCATCATCATCAGGCAAA
>CAZKCK010000095.1:0-9864 GCA_964550695.1 uncultured Bacteroidales bacterium
AATGATGCCTGCAGGATTGTTATACAACCTGAAGTATAGTTTTGATGTATCAGTAGTACCCAGAAAATGCAATTCTCTTGATAATTCAGAATTTCCTGTGAGCGACCAACCTGTGGGAGCGGATGCGATTGGCATCCATTGCCCGCCGTCAAAATAAAAATACCTGTACTGATCGGTGTTGTAAACCATCAGGCCGGCCACTGCTTTTAAGGCCAGATTATTCATTTGGTCATTGTTTAGCCGGGGTGCCAGGAATCCGGCGGTATCGCTTACCACATCCAGCATAGCTGAATAATGGGGTGTGGTGGTTCCGATGCCAAATTGGGCAAAACCTGATAAATAAGTCAGGAAAATAACGATAGTGATGACTGTTTTTTTCATGTCTGATTTTTTTTGGAACTGTAAAATTACAAAACTAAATACCAGATTGCTATCTCAGATAATTTTTTTTCGCTGAAAAATTACGCGGAAATAAAAAAAAAGGCTGCTCCGGTTAAGAAGCAGCCCCGCTGAAGGTTTGTTGTTTGGGTATTAGTAAATCAGTGCATCATTGCGATGACCGGGTTTATCCTGGAACCAGTCAGGATAAAGCGATCCGTTGCTTTCTGCCCATGGGCCGAATTTCAGATGTGCATCGGTAATCGGGGCTTTTTCGATAGGATAGTCGAAACGCTCGATGATATTGATCCCCCAGGGTAAATTTTTCGTGGTTTTGTAATAGCGGCCTGTTGCGGGGTTGCTATCATCATCACCTGTTCCGAACAAGGCGAAATTTGCCAGATCTGTAGGTACAAAGTCAGACAGATGTGCTTCGCGTCCACGGTCACCTTTAATGAAGATGAATGGATTGTAAGGAGGATAACCAAATACATCAGGGGCAACAGGAGAAACAAGGTTCACAGTTACGCGGAGGGTATCGGGTGTAACCCACGGACCTGCATGATCCGTATTTACACCAATTACACCACCACCCGGATAAGGCATTACGTTGTAAGCATCGTCAAATACCATGATGACTGCTTTTGACTGACCTGCTTCTGTATTGTTGGCATTGAGTGTAATGAGGCCTTCCGATAATTCCTGACCGGTAACAGAGGCTACGGCAGAAGGAACAACATTTAGCTGGAATCCGAAACCATTGTGAAAAGAAGCTCCGAAAGCCCTGAGTACAAAGGTTGGTTTAACCTGAACCACTTTATTTTGCGCATTGGTAATCTGATTGATGTTGTAATCAACCACCATATCATTAAAGTCGTAATCACCGCGGCTGGGCCATAAATCTTCATAAGCCAGTGATCCGTAATTTCCTTCAGAAGGATAATAGTTGTTAAATGCCTTGGTCGGGTCGTTGGGATAATCGTCAAGGTTGTCGGTAACGCCATCACCATCAGCATCCGGTCCAACATAATCAGGGGTCGGGAACCCGCCAGTTTCAACGTTTTCGATAGGATTGGCCTTTACAATAAACAATGCATCATTAAAATCTTCATCACTTCCTGAGTCACGTTTCAGGTCCTCGAAACCCATCAGAAACAGGTCGCGTGCCGGATCAACCAGAACAACATTGTGTTTCTTTTTATTCACGTTTGATTCGGGGTTAAAAGCAGGATTGCTGTAATAGGTAAACAAGCCGTTGCCAACTGTTCCATTGTTAAAAGCATTTGCTTTCAGGAAAAAACCAATACCGGTCCCACCAGGGAATTGACCCAGATATACTTTGTTACCTGTGGCTAATCCACCACCACTACCTGTAAATGAAGTATTTGGATAAATCACCATACCTGAGTCAATATCATTGGGTGAGGCAGGAGGATTGTTCAGGTCATAGGTATAATATCCCAGCGTGTTTTTATAGCCGGCACCTTCACTAACAAATACTACCCATACATCGCATGCTTCGGTAAGTTTAAAATCGTGTTCATTTGTATTGCTGATATAACTTGGATTCATGGGAACAGACTCTGGAAATGATGCATTGATATCGGCCAGAAACTGAGGGTCAATTATTTCATTATCAGGTTCAAGGTAATTGGGTACGCCGAGTGTATTGAAAGTGCCCATGTAGTAAATATTCATCAGGGTCGATTTAAATACTCCACGTCCGCCTGACTTGGTATTCATGGTTTTTCCCCCAAAAATGTAAGAAACATTTCCGTTTGATACTGTGAGTTCTGCTTCATGCTGCAGGCCAATATACGCAGTGGTTACATACACCTTGCTCAGAAAAGCTGCAATCGGGAAATTGGTTTTGAACACACCGTTCTCTGCAGTCATTCCGCTGACCATTAAACTGCCACCCTCTTCAGGATTGGCTGTGTAAACGTTGAATTTTACATTGGGAATCGGTGAATTGTCATTTGCCAAAGCTTTCAGTTCAATAAAAGAAAGCACATCAGTGCGGAAATTGAATGAATTGCTGATGTTTAATGAGTTAATATCTTTGTGTGTTGTGGGGTCGTTGATTACGGGATCATCATTCTTTGAACATGATGCCAGCAAAATCACTCCAAGTGCAAACATTAAAATTTTGGTCTTCATATGGCTTTAATTTTTTAGTTTTCTAATTTTGTAGCAAGGATTGTTAAAAATCATGCCATTTTTTTTTGCTTTTGCTAAATGCTTAAAATATAGCCTTCTGTAATGATATATTGCGATTTTCAATTATGTAATTTCTGAAAATGAGAAAGCCTTCAAAAAACTAATTCAATATGGAAACCAAAAAAAATTGGTCATTGCGCTACAGAAAAAATAACAATTACAGGACGAATTCTAAAAAATATTGCTGTTTAACAATTTTTGCATTAGGTTTGCTTTATAAATGTAAACAATGCTGAAATGCTAAAAATTAACATCCTTTTTACAATTATTATACTTAATGTTGGAACACTGCTTGCCCAAATCAGTACCAATACAACACCATATTCTTTTTTTGTAACTGATAAACAAGAAGTTATAATTCAAACTATCAGCACTCCTGCTCTTGATGGTTTATTTAACAATCAAGCGCCAAAAAGCGGGAATCCTATACCCGTGGGGGTTATTGCAGAAACACGTATTGATTTGCTTTCCAATGGTCAATGGGATGATATTCCGGGTAAGGGAAAAATCTGCAGACTCGGGTTGTACTTGCCGGGAACTGCATTTATGAGTGTTTATTTTTCTGAATTTTCCCTTCCTGAAGGTGCCACCGTTCATGTTTACAGTGCTGACGGTAAAAATGCAGCAGGAGGTTTTACTTCTGAAAATAATGTTTCGGGTGGGCCGTTTGCATTGCAACCAGTTGAGGGTGACAACCTTATTATTGAATTGTTTATACCGTATAATGCCGTTGGCAAATCCGATATCATTGTTTCAGGTGTCAGCTATATACCTGCTGAACTGAAAAGTACATCAGATTTTGGTAACGGTGGAAAATGTGAAGTAAATGTGGCCTGTGAGGAAGGCAATGGCTGGAAAGAAAACAGTAAAGGCGTTGTGCGTATCCTGATCAGAAATGGTTCATCGGTGTATTGGTGTACCGGATCGCTTATTAACAATGTAAAACAGGATAAAACACCTTACCTGCTTACGGCTGATCATTGTGGCAATGGTGCCTCAATTGCTGATATCAACCAGTGGGTTTTCTTCTTTAATTACAATTCAACGATTTGCCCGAACCCCATACAGCAGCCTAAACTACAATCAATGACCGGAGCATCTAAAATTGCTGCCAGCAGGCATAATTCGCTGATAGGATCTGATTTTTTTCTCGTTTTGCTTAAAAATGATGTACCCAAAAATTACTATTCATATTTTGAAGGCTGGTCAGCCGAAGGAACACCCTCTGATTCCGGTGTTTGCATACATCATCCCCAGGGAGACATCAAGAAAATATCAACTTACAAAACGCCCACAGTTTCAGCAAGCTGGGAATCAACACCCAATACCCACTGGAAAGTATCATGGACTGAAACTGCAAACGGACATGGGGTAACCGAAGGAGGTTCATCCGGGAGCCCGCTGTTCAGCAATAACGGCCATCTTATAGGTACGCTTACCGGTGGCGAATCATCATGTGATACTGCGAACTGGAATAAACCTGATTATTATGGTAAAATGTCATTCCACTGGGAAAGCAATGGCGAAGCAGATACATTAAAGCTAAAACCCTGGCTTGATCCTGACAATACCGGAACGCTGACAATGGGAGGCATGGTGATGGGAACCAACAGCAACATTGCAAAAACCGGCATTGAAATATTTCCGGTACCAGCCGAAGATGTGTTGAATATACGCTTAATGTCAGGTCAGAACTGGAAAAACAGTTCACTGATTCTGTACAATTCATTGGGAAACAAAGTGTTTACAACAATAATACAAAATTCGGATGAGCTAATCACCCTAAGCACTTCCAATCTGAAACCCGGCTTATACATTCTGAAAATTGCTTCAGCATCTCTTGAATTCACTGAAAAAATTATTATCAAATAAAATACGCTTTGCCAAATATTTCTGCATCTGACCTTAACGAATACATCCGGACGACCGGACACACTGGATCAAAAGAACTTACCGCACTTGTGCAAAAAGTTTTACAACCCGAAAGGTTAAGCATTGAAGAAGCATTCACACTTTATAACCAGGCCCCGCTCGCTTTGCTTGGAATGCTTGCTGATTATATCAGGTATCAGAAAAATGGGGATGATGCCTATTTTATACGCAATTTCCATATTGAGCCTACCAACATCTGTGTTCATGAATGTCTTTTTTGTTCATACAATCACCGTTATGCGGGTGAAAACTGGGAAATATCGGCAGAGGAGCTAACCGGGAAAATCAGAACTTCTGATCCTGATGCAGTGGAAGTGCATATTACGGGGGGAGTACACCCAAATCGTGACATTTACTATTATGCTGATTTCATCAGAGCCATCAGGCAGGAACGGCCACAATTGCATATCAAGGCTTATTCAGCGATAGAACTCGATTATATGTTCCAAAAATCAGCGCTTACCATTGAACAGGGGCTGAAAATCCTGATAGATGCCGGTCTTGATTCAATTCCGGGCGGAGGTGCCGAAATTTTTGATCCTGAAATCAGACGGCAAATTTGTAAGGATAAAACCAATGGCGCAAGATATCTGGAAATACATGAAATTGCGCACAAAAATGGCTTACGCAGCAATACGACTATTCTTTACGGACATATTGAAACAATCATGCACCGGCTTGAACACCTCGGTCAGCTTCGCCAATTACAGGACAAAACGAATGGTTTTATGGCTTTTATACCTTTGAAATTCAGGAATAAAAACAATAAAATGTCGCATATACAAGAAGTTCCGGTAATTGAAGATCTTCGTTTTTATGCACTTTCAAGAATTTTTCTTGATAATTTCACGCACATCAAGGCATACTGGCCAATGCTCGGGAAACCTATATCACAGTTGATGCTTTCATTTGGCGTTGACGACCTTGACGGAACCATTGAAGATTCCACCCGGATTTATACTTTAGCTGGTTCCGAAGAACAAAATCCGGGCATGACTACCGGTGAATTTACTGCATGGGTCAAAGCAGCCGGCCGGACTCCCGTTGAGAGGGATTCACTGTACAATAAAATCAAAACCTATTAACCGGATGAAAAATGCCTATTGCCATTTAAGTACAGCCCCTTTGCGGGCTGAGCCTTCTGACAGGAGTGAAATGGTTTCGCAACTGCTTTTTGCTGAGTTGGTTGAAATTGTTGAAGAGAATCCGAAATGGGCACTTGTGCGTAGTTTAAACGACAATTACGGCGGATGGGCTGATAAAAAGCAAATTACACGAATTTCACAAGAAGAGGTTGATGCGATGAATCCTTCAGATTCTGCCATATGCGATGAATTGCTGCACCCGGTGGTAAATCAAAAGACCGGTGAACAGTTTTTTATAAGCCTTGGGTGCATACTCCCGGGATTTAAAAATGGGATCTTCTCGCTTGGAAATCAAACATATACTTACTCAGGAAACTGGAAACCATTTAATTACATCGGTTCCCGTAACCAATTGCTTGATACGGCAAAAAGGTTGCTGAGCAGTGCATATCTCTGGGGCGGACGTACGCCGCTTGGTATTGATTGTTCAGGGTTTTCACAGATCGTGTACCGGGTAAACGGGATTAAACTGATGCGTGATGCCTGGCAACAGGCTGAACATGGCATACCGGTTGAATTTGCAATAGAAGCCATGAAAGGTGATCTGGCATTTTTTGATAATCCGGAAGGCACGGTAACGCATGTTGGAATTCTGGATGGTCAGGGTCAGATTATTCATGCTTCGGGTTGTGTAAGAACTGATGCGTTTGACCATCAGGGAATATATAATCGTGATCAGAAAGTGTACACACATAAGCTAAGAGTCATTAAAAGGATGCTGCTGTCAGAAGATTAACTTTTTTTAACCTTTTACATTATTCGTTCATTATAAATATTTTACGTGTAGCATTAGCCTTTATTTTACAACAGGGCTACAGGCAGGTTGTGCATTGGTAAGCATTTTTAATCCTATCTTGCAGCCTGATTTATGACCAAATCAATGAATTTTGGGAGTTTGTAAATCATTTCACAGGATATGATGGTGTTGTTTAAAGCTAACAATACTTTGTGTTAACCAATTAAATAATAGAATAATACCCAGGGAGTTTTTAACCTCCTTGCAAAAAAATAGATGAATGATTTGTATCAGATTGCATAAAACTTTTTTTACTGCTGCTTTCTTATTTGTTTTTTTATTCATTTTTCAAACCGGGATTTTTGCACAGAATCAAAAAGATTCACTGAAAATTCAAAAAAATGATAAAACCGGGGTCAATATTCCTGATACTACATCGGAAGATATTGATGGTGAAGATGTTGACGAAGATTCTGATGAAATTGACTCACTTTTGGGGTCTTTTTGGGAGACGAACCAGATTTTTGCCTACCGTAAGGAAGAGGCATTTAAAGATTCAGTAAAAATAGCACTGGTTGACAGTGTCAGAAGGTTTTGTAATCCGAAGGAAGGTAAGGTTTTGTATGGTTTTGGACCGCGCCGGCGTCGCAACCACAAAGGTATGGATATACGGTTGAAAACCGGAGATCCTGTTGTTGCGGCCTTTGATGGTGTAGTGCGATATGCCCATAAAAACAGAAGAGGATTTGGAAATCTGGTGGTTATCAGACATTTTAACGGACTTGAAACCTATTACGCACATTTATCCAAAATTAACGTGAATGCATTGCAGGCTGTAAAAGCCGGTGAAATCATTGGCCTGGGCGGAAGTACCGGCCGTTCAAGAGGTCCGCATTTGCATTTCGAAATTCGGTATCATGATAAAGCCTTTGACCCTGAGCGAATTATAGATTTTGAAACTAGCTGCCTTAAAACAGATACTTTGCTGATAACCAAGGATATTTTTGAAATTAAACGAAAACCATCCAAAACAAAACAAACCGGCAATGCTATTGAACCTTCAGGTTCGGTAACATATCACAAAATCAGAAAAGGCGACACACTCGGTAAAATCGCAGTTAAATATGGTACAACCATCACCCGTATTTGCAAGGAAAATAAAATAACCCGAAAAACTAAACTGAAAATTGGCAGAAAGCTTAAAATTTCATAAGGATTTAAAAATCAGCTTATTTTATAAAAAAAAGCCACCCGTAAGAGTGGCTTTTTGAATGATATAATATTTGCAGTTATGATCCGAGTGTGGCAACCATCACGGCTTTAATGGTATGCAGACGGTTTTCAGCTTCATCAAATACAATTGACATGGGAGATTCAAATACTTCCTCAGTCACTTCCATTCCATCGAGACCATATTTCTGGAAAATGTCTTCTCCCATGGTGGTTTCACGGTTGTGGAAAGCGGGGAGGCAATGCAGGAATTTTACTTCGGGGTTTCCGGTTTTTTTCACAACATCCATATTTACCTGATAGGGTTTCAACAGTTTGATCCGTTCAACCCATACTTCTGCAGGTTCGCCCATCGAAACCCATACATCGGTATACAGGAAATCAACGCCTTCAACGCCATCTTCAACATTTTCGGTTAAATGTATTCTGCCACCTGTTTCGCGTGCAATTTCCCTGCATTGTTCAACAAGTTCTTCATTCGGCCAGCAGGCTTTCGGAGCAACTGCCCTGAAATCCATTCCCATTTTTGCGGCACCAACCATCAGTGAATTGCCCATGTTGTTGCGGGCATCGCCAAGGTAGGCAAACGAAACCTGATTCAAAGGTTTGTCAATGTGTTCCATCATGGTCAGAAAATCGGCGAGAATCTGCGTGGGATGAAACTCGGTGGTCAGTCCGTTCCAAACGGGAACTCCTGCATACTTTCCAAGCGTTTCAACGATCGACTGGGCATAACCACGGTATTCAATACCGTCATACATGCGGCCCAACACGCGTGCGGTGTCTTTCATCGATTCTTTTTTACCGATCTGCGAACCTGAAGGACCCAGATAAGTAACATGTGCACCCTGATCAAGTGCGGCGACTTCAAAAGCACAACGTGTGCGTGTTGAGTCTTTCTCGAACAACAGAACGATATTTTTCCCTTTTAAACGTGGTTGCTCGATGCCTGCATATTTTGCAGCTTTCAGATCGGCTGAAAGTTTCAGCAGATAGCGGATTTCTTCGGGTGTGAAATCCAACAATTTTAAGAAATTTCTGTTTCTGAGATTAAAAGCCATAATGACCTCCTTGAGAATTATTAAGTTAATTGGTTATTCAGAATAAATTACTGTTCCTGAGCCAGGTACAGCCAAAACATCGGCCGTAGTTATGATTGCCTCACGTCCTCCGTTTTCGCAGAACTGAATACATGCACGAACCTTGGGAGCCATACTGCCTTCAGTAAAATGACCTTCGGCCAGATATTTTTTTGCTTCAGCCACCGAAATACGGCTCAGTGCCTGTTCGTTGGGTTTGCGGAAATTAATATACACCTGAGGAACATCGGTCAGGATGAAAAATGAATCGGCTTTGATTTGTGAAGCCAGTTGTGAAGAAGCGAGATCTTTGTCGATCACTGCATCAATCCCCTGAAGTTTGGTAGGTTCTACCCAGAAAACGGGAATTCCGCCGCCACCAACAGTTATAATAATCTGTCCATCGCGGGCAAGTTTTTCAATTGATTTTACATTGTTGATGCTCAACGGTTTTGGAGATGCAACAACTTTGCGCCATCCGCGTCCGCGCGGGTCTTCATGAAATACCGAACCATTTCCGGTGGCCATTTTATCAGCGGCTTCTTTCGTATAAAAAGGTCCGACAGGTTTTGTAGGATTGCTGAAAGCGGGATCAGCCTTATCAACAATCACTTCAGTAATGATTGTAAGGATATCGCGTTCCAGACCTTCTTTTATGAGCACATTCCGCAACTGCTGTTCGATCATGTACCCGATTGAACCCTGGGTTTCAGCCACACAAAAATCAATGGGTTGGGCAGGAATTCCGTGTATTTTTTCGCCAGCCTCGTGCTGAAGAAGTACATTCCCGACCTGTGGACCATTTCCGTGCCCCAGCACAAGGTCATAGCCCTGCCTGATCAGGTGTACTAAATGCGTACATGTCTCGTAAACATTGGCTTCCTGCTCATCAATGGTTCCTTTTTGGTCGCCTCGGAGAAGGGCGTTGCCACCAAATGCAACTACTGCAAGTTTCTTCATAAAAAATAACTTTTGTTCTGATTCTTAATTATTTAGAGTGTTAAACCCCGTTTTCTCCGTGAAACAAAAAATAAGGAATGAAGTGACAAAAGCCCTTATCCTTATGATTCAATGCTTTACCGAATTGCAAACGGGAGGCAAAGCTATAAAGATTTATTCACCTGAAAAAACTTAAACAAAAAAA
>CAZKCK010000095.1:9964-15130 GCA_964550695.1 uncultured Bacteroidales bacterium
GTTTATTTAGAATCATTCTAATCTGATAGTACCTTTACAATCTTAAATCTTCAAATTGTTCTTTTTTAAATATTTATAACCTTTTTGTGTAATAACTAAATACAGTAACCATGAAAAACACTTACTTATTTTATGCGATTTGTATTTTCAGCTTTCTGCTTGGTTCTGCGTTGCAGGCTCAGCCTTTCTGGAATACTTCAGGAAATGTAATCACCCCGGCCCAGTATCTCGGGACCAATAACAATGTTGATCTTCAGTTCAAGACAAATGCTATTGAACGCATGATTATTTTGAAGGGAAGTGGATTTGTTGGAATCGGAACCAATTATCTGACGCCGAATAATCTTCTGGATGTAAGAGGAGGAGATATTGATATTGAAACATCCACAAACGGCTACATGATCGGTAACAATTATATGTTGCGGCATAAAGGTGTGGTATCTGATCTGTTTGTAGGGGTTGGAGCCGGAAACAATGCTCCTGCCAGTGCGATAAACAATACTTTTTTAGGTTTTAATTCAGGCAGTATGGGCAATTCAGCATCTTTTACCGAAAATACTTTTGCCGGAGCCGAATCTGGTTTTCAGGCTCAGGGAAAACTGAATACTTTTCTGGGTTACAGGGCCGGCTGGTCAGGTGGTGGAAGTGGTTTTAACACTTTTGTGGGTGCTGAAGCAGGGTTTCTATCTGTAAGTGGTGATGAAAATGTGTTCGTTGGCTGGAAATCAGGATATGGCTGTATCAGTGGTGTACACAATGCATTTTTTGGAAATGTGAGCGGACTCAACAACTCATCGGGATCGAACAATACATTCATCGGGATCGGAAGCGGGTTTATGAACACCACGGGGAGTGGTAATACAAGCCTGGGTGCAGGAGCCGGTCCGGGGTCTTCAAATCTCAGCAATACAACAGCTATAAGTTCAGGTGCGCAGGTTATGCAGGATGATCAGGTGATTCTGGGAAACAATACACAAAAAGTTGGCATTGGCTTGAGTGGCATCACACCCGGTCCGCAAAACATGCTTGAAATAAATACACCGGCGGTAAGCCCTGTTCCGGGTGCTTCCGGCCTCAGGTTGCGCGATCTGACCAGTATATCAAATATGACGATCAATCCGGGCAAAGGTGTGCTTTCTGTTGATATAAACGGAGATGTAATATATGTACAGCCTCTTTCGACTCCTTCGGGTTTGGTAAACGCACATAATGGAACTGCTTTAAGTACATTATCTGCAGGATTTGTTGCCTTCGGTCAGGATGTTGGTCAGCCGGGCGATCCTGCCCAATTGCTGAATGACAGGGAAATCCCGACCAATAACTTTAACATCAGATTTACTGATCCGCTTGTAAAGACCCCTGCACAAAATCTGGTTTCGTTTGGAAATATCTATACCGGTAATCCACTGGCAGCACCCAAGGTGTATTGTGAAAACCTATCTGAGCCGGTTGGTATCAAAGGAATCACCGATGCAGGAGTTACAGCGGGTTTTTTGCCCGGTGTGGGCAATATCGGGGTCATGGGAGAAGTATATAATTCAAACTGGCAATTTGCAACGGGAGTGTACGGATTGTCAAGCCCGAATCCAAGCCTGAATGGAAACTGGAGCTATGGGGTTTTTGGAGAAACCAAACTGAACCCCAACGACATGGCGATGGCTATTGGTGTTGCCGGTAATTCAGACTCGCCGGGTAACTCATTGATTAACTGTGGAGGATGGTTTACAGCATCCAATGCCACAGGCGTAAATACCACCGGCCTCACCGGAATGAATATTGGCGTTTATGGTTGGGTACCGAGTTCACAATTTGGTTATGCCGTTTATTCAGATGGGAACCTTTGGGTGAATGGCAACGGCTATGCTACCGGAATTTTCACCTGGTCTGACAGGCGGCTGAAAAAAGATATCGCAGGGATTACGAATGCAATGGATTTGATTAACAAGCTAAACCCGGTTACCTATTATTTTAATAAGGACAATCAATATAAGATGCGCCTCAGCGAAAAACGGCAATACGGCCTGATAGCACAGGAAGTTGAAGAAGTGTTGCCTGAATTGGTTGATGAAGTGGTAAAACCTGCAGAATTTGGCAAAGACGGAAAAGAAATCAGTGCTTCAGCTACATTAAAAGCGATTAACTACACTGAACTTATTCCCATTTTAATTCAGGGAATGCAGGAGCAACAAAAAACCATCACTGATATCAAACAGAAAATAAGTGATTTATCAGCTATCTGCGAAAATGCAGGGCTGAAAACCAAAGATGGCCGTTTTGGTTCGCTTTCAAAAGAAACAATTGTTGATTTGAATGATAAAAACAATGTGGTGCTGAACCAGAATGTACCAAACCCATTTGCTGAGCAAACACTCATCACGTTTAACCTTCCCGAAGAAGCTTCCGGTGTTCAGATCAGGTTTTATAACAGCAACTCGCAGATGATCAAGACGGTTGATATAGAAACAAGAGGTGCTGGTCAACTGAGGGTCTACGGTGATGACCTGAGCAGTGGCATCTATAGTTATTCTTTGGTGATTGATGGTCGTGTGGTGGATACGAAGAAAATGGTCAAGACGAAATAAAGTAAATTCTGAATCAATATGAAGAATATATATAAATCATTGACAATATTGCTCTTAGTTATATTGTTCGCGCACCCGCTCTATGCGCAATGGCCCTGGGCTTTGACCGGAAACTCAATTGTTCCCACCAGCTTTATCGGGACGAATAATAACCGGGCAATCGATATGAGAACAAATGCCACTGAACGCATGCTTATCCAGAATAACAATGGATTTGTTGGAATTGGTACCAATTATTTTACGCCGAATAATCTGCTGGATGTAAACCGCGGTGATATTAATGTTGTAACTGCACCACGAGGGTACAGATTAAATAATAAATACATCCTCAGGCATAAAGGCACTGTAAACGATGTTTTTATTGGAGTAAATGCCGGCCTGAATATATTACCGATTGCTCAAAACAACTTCATAGCCGGTTATAATTCCGGTGCCAACGGTGCAAGCAATTCCCTGAACGAAGACGTTTTTATAGGTGTTGAATCAGGTTTTCAGGCACAGGGCAATATTAGCGTATACGCTGGCTACCGCGCAGGGTATACTGGTGGTGGAAGCGGTATCAATACATTTATCGGGGCTGAAGCGGGTTTTCTCGACTTTGCAGGAGATGAAAACGTGTTTGTTGGCTGGCGTTCAGGTTATAATTGCGCCAATGGGGTTCACAATTCGTTTCTTGGCAATCTCAGCGGTTTTAATAACGATGGAAGCAACAACACTTTTATTGGCATTACGAGCGGAATGAACAATGTAACCGGCACCGGTAACACATCCCTCGGCGCAGGAGCCGGTCCGGGGCCATCAAATCTTACCAATGCTGCCGCAATCAGTGCCGGAGCGCAGGTGATGCAGAACAATCAACTGATTATTGGCAACAGCACCCAAAATTCGGGGATTGGTTTGAGCGGAGATCCTATAGGTCCTCAGAATCTGCTTGAAATTAATACACCGGCCACCAGTGCAGTTCCCGGTTTTTCAGGTCTCAGACTTCGCGACATGACCAGTTTTTCAACGGCTATCAATAATCCGGGTGCCGGAGTACTAACTGTTGATGCCAACGGTGATGTTATTTATGCGAACCCCAATCCGCCTGCAGCCATCAGCAATGCGCACAATGCTTTGACAAACAGTACGCTGAGTGCCGGATTTGCCGCATTTGGACAGAATATGGGTCAACTGGGTAATCCGGGAAATTTGCTGAACGACAGGGAGATTCCGACATCAAATTTTAATATTCTGTTTACCGATCCCGTTTTAAAAATTCCCGGACAAAATCTGGTTTCCTTTGGCAACAGTTATGCAGGAAATCCTTTGGGAGCACCCAAGGTTTACAGCGAAAACAGATCAGAACCAGTGAGCATTACCGGGGCAACCGATGCAGGCGCCGTTTCAGGCTTTTTGCCTGCGGTCGGGAATATGGGTGTTTCAGGTGAAACAATCAATTCAAACTGGACTTATTCAACTGGTGTTTACGGACTTTCGAGACCCAACCTGAACATGAGCGGTGACTGGAGCTACGGGGTTCTGGGAGAGACAAAACTAAATCCAAACGATATCGCGATGGCTATCGGAGTTGCGGGTAATACCGATTCTCCCGGAAATGGAGTCATAAACTGCGGGGGCTGGTTTACAGGTGCCAATACTGTCTGTATCGCACCATGTTCTGCCGTAAATTATGGCATTTATGCATGGGTACCAAACTGGCAGACTGGTTATGCGGTTTTTTCTGACGGCGATCTTTGGGTAAACGGAAACGGTACTGCCACCGGCTTACTGACATGGTCAGATAAAAACCTGAAAAGGGATATCAGCACAATCCATGACGGCTTAGGCATTATTCAGGCGCTGAGCCCTTCAACGTATACCATGGATACGCAGAATACCGCAGGTCTCAGGTTCAGCAATAAGAAACAGTACGGTTTTATAGCCCAGGATGTACAGAAGGTTCTTCCTGAAATTGTACACGAAACTGATGCCCGTGCCGGTTCAATTCATGAGGGGCAGGCATTGGGTACCGAAAACACTTTATTGTCAATGAATTATACTGAGCTTCTACCCTTTCTCATCAAAGGGATGCAGGAACAGCAGGCAATTATTGATGAACTGAATGCACAATTGAATGATTTAACCCTTCAGATACAGGATGCAGGGCTGCTGCCTGAAACCGGAAACTAAACTACACACTTTCAATTAATTGTTTGTCTGGCTGACCCATGGATACTGTGTTCATGGGTCAGTTTTTATGATAGATGTACACGTTGTGAGATGGTAAACCATTATTTGCCTTTCACATGAGGCAATCTTTTGTAAAGTTCTTCCACTTTTTCTCTTGCCCAGGGTGTTTTTCGCAGAAATTTCAGACTCGACTGTATGCTTGGATTTTCGTTAAAGCATTTAATGTTAATAAGTTTCCCCAGTTTTTCCCAGCCATAATGCCCAAGGAGTTCCTGCAATATAACTTCGAGGGTTTTGCCGTGTAGAGGATTGTTGGCTTGTTGAAGAGTCATGAGTCATCCGGATTATTGTAAAATTGTATCCATAAATATTGGTGAAATTCAGGTTTTTGAATATATCCAGTTTTATGTGC
>CAZKCK010000096.1:0-8453 GCA_964550695.1 uncultured Bacteroidales bacterium
TATTTTCTGATTATGATGGCAGAATGCTCAAGCTTACTATATTTTTTCAGAAAATGACGGAGGGTGTACATATAATCCAAGTGCTATTTGTTTGTGAGGACGCGGATATAAATTTCTGATAATTTACAAAATTGAGGGCAGTATAAATCTGGCACATCATTATTGGTAAAACTTAAGTTTAACTAAATTCCGGATATTCTTGTTTCCAGCAATACCGGATAAAAAAACAACACATTCTGGTCTAATAACCAAGTTTACGTTTAATCTCTTCCCCCTGCCGGTTGGTAAATCCATGTCCTGCAATTGAATCGTTGTACGCACGGATAATGATGGTGCAGAACAGAATCCCCTTATCAAGATATACACTGCTTATGTGCTGCTTCAGGAAGTATTTTTTTGTAACCCCTATGATCTGATAGCGCTTATGAATTACAGTATAATCTGTAAGAATAATCTGATCAGGAAAAGGCATAGAAGATGCAGGGATTAAATAGCCGGTATATTTGTATTCCATGCTGTAACGGTTTATGAAACAGATGGAACAATCTCCGTCAGACATGGCTTAAAGTAGCGGAGAATGTTAGAAGGGGTTACATCCTTACACAAACCGACAGGAGAAATCAGGATATAATTTGGCAAGCCCATTATCCTGGCATTTATCCATCCTGAAAGATGCAATTGCGCTTGTGCTTCAAGATTTTCGATTTCGGCTTTTGTAGCTTCTCCCGGAGAAAGTTTAATCCAAATGAGCTGATGCGTAAAACCAATCGACCCTGTATAATGAGCCCAGGAGCAATGGCCAGTTTCAAAAAATGGCTGTTCATTAAGATTTGAATAACCGGCAGCAATCAGTAATTGTTTGATAATTTCTAAATTCATGATAATTAGATTTATAGGTTAAATAAAAATGCCCGGCTTTTTTTCACCTGCCGGGCTGAGGTGAAGGTGTACAGGTTACCGGCTTTTGAAGTTCCGGCTCAGGCTTTCGCGGGTGTCGCTTTTTACCTTTTCTGTTTTGGGAGATCTTGATGAAGAATCATCCCTGCGTTGGGTTTCCTGACGTTTGTCGAGGTCCCTGCCGTTTAAACGGCCATAATCACTACGTGTTCCCATGATGTTAAGTGTTAAAATAAATAATAAGGACATTGAGAAAATACCCGGACGGGTAATTGTATCTTGAAGCCGACACTTGCATTGTATAATGAAAAATTATAAACACAGAAGCAACTTACTAATATTCAGAATTATAACAAATGAGTTGCAAGGCAGGCAAGGTTTGCAAGCAACAGTACCACCAGCAATGTTGTTCCAAGCCAGATTCTTTTTACAAGTTTTGAATTTTTCGAAATCATCAACTCGTTAATCTTGGAGTCGAGCCGGGACTTGCTGATAGCCAGCTCATAATTTGGCCGGAGATAGGAGTAAGCCTCCTGCAGGGCAACCGGAATATCTTCGTTTGACTCAGCTGAATAGAACTGACACAAGGCCCTGACGATATACAGAATATCAAGACTCTGATAGGAGAAACTTTTGGCATAGCCCATTTGAGTTAATTTATAATTGGCCGAAAGGAAACCCCAAACAATGCTTATGGCCCTGTGCGCCTTCACAAGGTCCCTGATAGCTTCGCCGGCTTTTTTTTCGGGATGGAGTGTTCTGGCCATCAGCCTGAAAGTATCCGACAGGATGGTCAGGCGTTTAGCGGCATCCGGCTCATTCGCCAGTTGAGTAGATAAATTTTCAAGAATTCCGGTTTTTGTTTCCGGGCTGGTTGTGTTTAACGAAAGATTTTCTAATTTTGATTTCATGGCATTTGGTGTTTATGTTTAACGATATCGACGATACAAATATAAATCATAAAATACTGAATAAAAGATAATTACATGGAATTCCATACGGAATTCCAGCGCAAATCAACCCAAATCACCTTACTATGGAAGAGCAGATTAAAATGCAATATTTCAAAACCCTTATAGCTGAATGCAAAAAAAGTGGAATTGAAATGACACCAACAGTTCTGAAAGACAAGTTTTATGGTAAACTCCAGAGAATTTCAGACAATAGGTTAAAAATTACGCCCGAAGAAGAAAATATTCTACGGGAATCCATAGGGAAAAGGCACTCACAATTAAAAAACAATAAAATTGCATTGGGAGAATTGTGCGAAAAACTGTTGAGAGAAGAATATCAGCCATTTAAAGAAATTAAGACCAAGTTAAAAGATGGAAAATCCTATGGTGAGAACAATCTTAATTTACTGGCATTTGCAATTGATTATAAAGATTTTTATAACGGGTTTAGGAAGAATACAGATCTAATAAACTCGCAATCTGAATCTGATATTACTTTAAAATCAGATAATCCAGATATTTTAATAAACAGAGAATCAAAATTTCTCAATCCCTCCTCCCTCCACGTTTCAGTTCCGGCAACAAGTATTTTTCTGACCGGACGCGATGCGAAGCTCACAGAACTAAGAGAAAAAATCAGCCTTTCAAAAATTGTCATCATACATGGAATCAGGGGTATAGGTAAAACAACATTTGTACACAAATATGTGGCAGGGCACATTTCCGATTATTCACATGTAGTATACGCTGCTGTTAAAAACGGATTGACCATGGAAGCGGTTCTTGAAGCATTCAAAGAATGTGGAAACGCATTGGGATTCAATCCTATACAGGAAGAGGACGACAAAACCAAACTAGACCAACTATTCCTTCAATTGGTTCAGGTACTGAACAAAACAAACTTTCAGAAACCATTGCTTATTATTGATAATGCGAATGGCAGACCAAGTCTGGAGTACTTTCTTAAAAGCTGGAAAAAACACAATCTTGACTGGACCGTTTTGATCACAAGCTTTTGCAATGACATTAAAGGCTACGATGAACTTGAACTATTGAGTCTGGAAGAAAATGATGCCATCAACATATATGAGAAATATTGCAGCAAGCCTCTGGATATAAAAATGCTTGAAATATTCAAGGCTGTTGACTTTCATCCTTTGCTGTGTGAATTAATATCAAAAATATACGAAACTAACCAAAGAATTAATCTTCTGAAAGTTAAGAGTATTTCCGACTTCACCTGCCGAAAGGCCGAACAACCCGAAGTCGTGAACCCGGTGATGGGGCAACGGTTTGCTTCCAATCAGGAGATAACTATTGTAGAATACATTACCGGATTATTTACGGATATCGTAAGCAACTTATCGCAACGCGACAAGGATCTGCTGCGTTATATGAGCATTATCCCGAGTGCCAAATATGCCGAGAATCATTTACAAATCATATTGCCGTTAGATGATAATGATCTGGAATTGCTTGACAGGTTAAAAGCATCAGGCTGGCTGTTGGGCACAGATACCGGGTCATATTATATGCACGAGCTTTATCAGATGGCAATTCAAAACCTCCTGAAACCTGATTCCCAAAATTGTGAGCCTTTGATTCAACACATGGAACTTAAATTGAGGATCAATCAATTGGACGACATGGAGAAGACTGCCCTTGATGTTTCTGATTATCTACCTGTAGCACAACAAATTGTTAAAAATCTGCATATTGAAAATCCGGAACTGGCACCTGTTGACCCCTTCATAAAGGAAACCATGCTTAAAATGCTGGATCCTTCGCATCGGTATAAAACAGAACAACCAAAACCCAATGATTCATTGGCTCTGGCTGAATTATTAAGAAATATGGCTACAATTTGCAATGAACTTAGCAATAAAGAAGATGCCTTTACATACGCCGCAGAAAGTTTCACAATGAAACTCCGCCTTTTTAAGGAAAATAATTTTGAGATTGCAAAATCGCTTGCGAAATTAGCTGGTCAATTAGCGGAAGTTGGCAGATCGGACATTTCACTGGAGTTTAAATTGCTTGCAAAAGAAATTTCAGACAAAGATCCGGAAACTACAGAAATATTCAAACTGAGATTAATGCGCACAATAGCCAACGCATACAGAAACAACGACAATCTTGATAAGGCGATTGAAATCCTTACTGAAAACATACAATTATTCAGGGAGAATGAGGTTTTCCGGTTTGACCTGGCCCTTTCACTTACAAATCTTGGTTTTGCATTTGGCACCATAGGCAGGAAGGGCATGGCATACAATAAAGATGATATTGAAAGCAGGGAAAACTGCCGGAAATCAATAAAACTCAGGCTTGAATCTCTGAAATTGAGAACGGAAATACATAAAGACAAGGAACATATAAAAATATCGACGCTGCACAATGATCTCGGCGCGGTATACAGCAGACTTGGTGAATATGACAATGCACTTGAACACTATAAAATCTGTAAAAGTATACGTGAAAAAAAACTGCCACCTAATCATCTTTCACTTTCAATAATTAAAAATAATCTGGCAACATGTTATGCAAAAAAATCGCGTTTGGATAGTATTTCATTTGACGAAAAAAGTAATTTGATCGAAAACGCATTGATCCTGTGCAAACAAGGCATTGAGGCAAAAAGTAAGATTTATGGTGAAATGACTCATAATCAGGGGCCAAACTTTAATACTATGGCTCTCATACTACTTGAGAAATACCGATTAAACCATCTTGATACCGATGCCCTGAAAGAAAGCCGGAAATTTGCCCTGCTTTCGATTGAGGTGAGGAAAAAACGAAACCCGCCAAAACTTCATGAAATCAAAGAATGTGAAGTCTTATTAAGCGAAATTGAAAATGAAATAATTGCATACCTTTACAATCTCGACAAACAATTCTGGCAGTTCCGTCAATCGTTCGACTTGTCAGCCGATATTATGCCCACCAATCTGGCTGTTGAAAAAGAACGGTTTCTGGCATCATTTTCAGAAGGTGAAGCGTACAACCCAGGATTTACTTATGCTGAAAACAGCAATAGCAATTTGTTAGACCAGCTTGCATCATTTTCAACAAAGTTTTCTGAATTTGATCATTGGCCTCTTTCCGGGTTTTATCTGGCTAAAATTGAAAATATAGCGGATCATATACGGCATTTTGCATCGAGAAGTGAAAATAATTTCCCGGGCTGGCTCACAAATAATTTTGCGCCACCTGAAGCTGATGAACTAAAAAAAGCCTTTGATATTCTGAATAATTTTCAGGGGAATACCCTTGCAGAAAAAGAAACAATAGAAGCCTCAGAAGCTAAAAGTATCCTTGCCGAAGCTTTATTCTATCGTGGAATTACTGACTGGAATGTTGAAATTGTTGATATGGTTGCTAAAATGAGCGTCAACAGTCTTAACAAGTCATTGAGAATAAATAAATTATCAAAATTCTCATCACGTCAGATCAACAGACTGATCGTACACGAAATAGAAACCCATATCTACAGAGGCCTGAATGGCAGCAATCAACCTTTTGGCATTTTTGCCTATGGTTTTACAGATTACCTCGATACCGAGGAAGGGCTTGCCATTTACAATGAAGAACGTAGCGGATGCCTCAGTGAAGATGACATGAACCGCTATGCACTGCGCATGATTTTAGCCGAAAAATGCCGGGAATCCGGTTTTTATGCATTGTTTTCGTTCTGTTTGCCCTACGTTGATCATAATACTGATACGGCATTCACAATGGTTACCAGGCTCAAACGTGGGTTAACCGACACTTCCAGAGGCGGAGGATACCTGAAGGATCTGGTATATTTCAGGGGATACCTGAAAGTAAAAGGGTTAAGCACTGAAAGCATTCAAAAACTTTATACCGGTAAAATCGGCATACAACATTTGCATCTCGCCGAATTTACAGGCAATGTCCCCCCTGAAAAACTTCCCGGGTTTTATTTCTGAAACGCATGGAAAGGAGTATATCCAATCCATGCTTAAGGTTTGACTTTTTTGAATTAACTGAATCTATCTGAATCACAATTTAATAAACAGTTGTGTAACGATGATATTTCCGGCACCGTCTCTTACAATTCCAATGCCGCACTCTTCATATTGACTGTTGAGGATGTTCTGCCTGTGTCCTTCAGACTGCATCAGCCGGTAGTGTGCATTTTCAACGGATTGGTTTATCGCCAGGTTTTCTCCGGATGCCCGGAATTCAGGAAAGGCTCCTGCTATCCTGTCGGTTAGTTGTGACCCGGTAACAGGTGAAATATGGGCAAAGAACCTTCCATAATACATCTGGTGGGAATAAGCTAAAGCGATATTGGCCAGCTTCTGGTTCCAGCGAAGGGGCTGAAGCCTGCAAAGCACCCGCTCTTTATTTACAAAAAGCAGCATCTTTCCTGCGATTTCTGATTCAATGACTGGATTGGCAAGACTTACATCAAAAGAAACTTCACGTTTTCGGATGTCAGGTAGCCGATTGGTCAGCGGAGGAGAGGACCGATTAGCAGAGGCCCTTCTCAATTTGAATATTGAATCGATTAATTGCATAAATAACAGATATTTATAATTTTATTTCACGAATTCATGAATGATTGAACAGCAGTCGGGGCAGGAATGGTCATCTCCGTTACTTGGATGTACAATACTTACATGGCGCCAGAGCGCATCCAACGCAAACGATCCTTGCTCATTTCCAATAACATTTGGGTATGTTCGCTCAAAAAGATTTCCTTTTGCATTGCTGTATTTGGGATTGAGCCGGATCTGAACAAAATTATGAGGAAACTCACCCTGAAACCAGTCAGAAAAAGTAAAACCCTCAGTATTTCTGTTTATGATGGCACATACCAACATGCCTATTACGCTGTTCAGGTAGTGCGAATGAATAATGGTTGAGCCATACAAGGTTTTCGGTTTTGTACCACCCTTCTCAAAAAATGCGTATCTGCTCTCCATCGCACATCGGTAGCAGGCAGGTGTTTTGCCCTTTCCCTCGGGTATGTAGAAAAATACTTCGCAAGCCTGACCTTTGTCATACATCCCGGCAAAAACTGCGGGTTTGGGATGGTTCATCAGAATTTTATTTCCCAGGGCATGTGGTTCAAACTGATCGCACATAAACATCCAAAAATCTGTGTGGCTGATGATCCATTCAAGCCTTTCTTTAGGCAATTTGGTGAAATCAGCATTAATTCCAACAAAATCAATATGTGGATTTATGCGTTTCATCAGCCTTTCTGCGGCTACAACTTTAGGAAGTCCCACATCTTCAAGATAATAACCCTGTGTTGTTAAATTGGAATGACTTACTGTATCAAAATCAATAGCTATAATTTTTTTTACTCCCGATCTTACAAGGTCTTCGATACCCCCAAGTATTCCCCCAATACCAACAACTGTTATTGTAGTTTCTGCCATCAGCGGCAAATCTAGGGCACTTTCAATACGACTTGTATCTTCAAGTCCTGATAAAATTGTACGTTTTGTGGATTTCATATTCATTTTATGATTCTTATCCTCAGCATTCCCGCAAGAATTATCTTCAACAATCTCCATCTCAGCCATTATATAATTATCGGCATCGCCACGGTAAGCAATATAAGGATAGATTTTAAACTCCCCGGTATCGGCAGCACTCTGGACAATAGGAACGAGAATGTGGTCAAGTGCAGGCATAGCGTTGAAAATCCGTTCTATATATCCCAAATCACCCCAATGGCCGCTCAACTGATAATAATTCACAGGATGTGAATGCACCATGCCAAGAAACCGGTAGCCATTTGTTTCAAGGGCTTCATTCATGACCCTGTTTAAAAACTTAATATCCGGCGTATAACTGGCTCCGGAAGTTATTGCATTTTCATCAAATACAAACCGGCGGATTACAAAATCATCCCTGTTTCCGAGCAACAGCCCACCACTTTCACTCGGATGGCTGCCAACTGTATCTTGAATTTTTTCGAGCTCTGACCGGAGAATCCTGAATGTTTCTTTTGGCAGGTTTTCGTGTGCCGGTTTAAAATGTTCCCTGAATTTCTTTTTCATTTTGTTGTAGTTTATCATATTGTATCATGTTTTATAATACGGTATTAATTCTTCTTTTGAGATTGTGGCCCACGCAAATAAATCCTTCACGTGAGCCACAAATCACAGATTGTTAATTAAGACCACCTGTCGGCATACCTGAATGCCTGTACAATTGATTTTGTTCAGCCCATGAGCCTGCCATTTTCTGAGCCTCTGCCAGTGTAACCGGAACAACATCCCCCAGATCAATTCCATTGCTGCCACGTGCTGTGGCAATGCGCCGGGTAGCCTGCAGCGATTCATCTTTGCCGTTATATTCAGGCTGCGAAATGATGTCGATTTCATAACCCCCTGTTTGCTCCACAAATCTGAACCCATATACATCACCTGAATGATCGCCACATTCATAATTGCCAACATAATTGGCGCGCCAGGTACCTTCAGGCAGTTCTTCTTTTACCCCACGCCAGGTGCCTTCGGGCAATTCTTCCATGCCACCACGCCAGGTACCTTCCGGCAACTCTTCATTCACCCCACGCCAGGTACCTTCCGGTAATTCCTCCATGCCACCACGCCAGGT
>CAZKCK010000096.1:8553-15121 GCA_964550695.1 uncultured Bacteroidales bacterium
CCACGCCAGGTGCCTTCGGGCAATTCTTCTTTAACGCCATGCCAGGTTGCGGTTGGCAGATAATCCTGAGAGGAGATACAAGCGAAATCTATATTTTCAGCTTTTACATTTGTTGCTGAAAGATTGACAAATTGAATACATTCGTTTTTCATTGTAATTAAATTAATGGTTAATAAATACTATCACTGAATAATGGTTGATAAAACTTGTTTTACGTCATTTAATGTGTTTTTAGCGCGATCTGCCACCGAACGGAATCCCATATTTGCGATACCGTTGCGTGTGTTCTGCCCACGTCTGTGCAATAGCCTGTGCCTTTTTGATTGAGTTTAC
The DNA here is from genome assembly GCA_964550695.1 of uncultured Bacteroidales bacterium. Lineage (GTDB taxonomy): Bacteria > Bacteroidota > Bacteroidia > Bacteroidales > TTA-H9 > CAZKCK01. The sequence goes on from CAZKCK010000096.1 coordinate 8,887, forward strand.
ACTGCTGTCAGGTTCAAAACAAATACGGTGGCCTCCACGGGCAGAGACCAAGCGGTGGGTATGGTGACCATCTTCGGCATTGCCATTATAGCCTGGCTGCTTAAGAATGTCAATTTCATAGTAACCTCCCATATCCACGAATTTAAATTTAAAGAGATCTCCGCCATCACCACTTTCGTAGGAGGCTGAATAATCCGATTTCCAAACACCTTCGGGGAGTATTTCTTTACACCTGGTAAAGGGTTTGTTACAAAAAGTGTTTCGGGTTGTTATATAACCCAAAACAGTTGTAGTTAATTTTTTCATGTTTTAAAATTCTAAATACTTTAATTATTGTCATACAAATAAAATAGAGGTTTTGTAATCGTTAATCATCCGGGTTTCCATCGCACCGGCTTTTAACCGTAGTCCATCAACAAGAAGCAAAGAACAAAGCTGTTTTGAAAAAACATGATGCAAACATACATCAACAAATGTGTAATCCACTGAAATTCAATGGAATTCCAATGGAATTCCATAACACATTTCATTTTCACAGGCAGTTTCTCGTTGAACAATAATTTTAGTTTATTTCGTTTTTATGTTAAAACCCTGAACCTATGAAACCTTGCTTCATCAAAAAGTTAAGTCATCTGTTTGTTAATTTGTTCTCACAACGGCGGCAACTTACACTTAATCTTACTGTTGCCATGGTAGTTTTATATTTTCCATACTCCGCCGTTTCTGCCCAGCCCCTTAACTCCTGGCATGATTCGCTTATTCAAAGCACTTTTGTTACGTGGCTCTCTGACAATGAGAATTTTGTGATAGCAGAACTGAACAAGGTACGTTCTGACCCTTCACGTTATGCCGAAGAATATATAAATCCATTGCTCGGCAGGTTTGAACAGGAGGAACCCGATATTATGCTCAAATCTGATGGCCGGAGACTGCAAACCTCAGAGGGCAAAAAAGCTGTTTTAGAATGTATTGCTTCGCTCAAAAAAACAAAACCCGCAGGGTTGCTCAAAGTATCAAAAGGCCTGAGCCGGGCAGCCAAAGATCACACCATTGACCAGGGAAAAACAGGAAAAACAGGTCATGACGGAAGCGATGGTTCCGACCCGTTTAAACGCATGAACCGCTATGGCAAATGGACTGCTACAGCAGGCGAAAACATCTCGTATGGGGAAGAAAATGCCCGGGAAATTGTTTTGCAATTACTTATAGATGATGGCGTTCCCTCCAGAGGCCACCGAAATAATATCATGAATCCAACTTTCGGCATTGTCGGAATCTCCTGTGGAAGCCACAAAGAATACAAATGGATGGCAACCATGGATCTGGCCGGAGGATACGAAGAGAAAAAATAATCAAATAATGTTTCAGTCTGTATAATCTGTGGCCAATTCAATTTTGAGTTTACCAACAGGTGATTTATTTCCAAGGACTGCCCGGGTTCTTTTACAAGTTCTCCGGAATATTCTCACATTCTCACATTCTCACATTCTCACATTTGCAAATTTGCACATTTTCAAATTTGCATATCCCCCATCAATATTGATTATACTTCCTGAACTCATCAATGGGTTTCCTCACTTTATCACGGGTTTCGGTTGTGGCCGGATGCCCAATAGCTATGAGTAATCCAATGGTTTTACTACCGGGGATCTTTAAAAGTGATTTAATCGGGGCTTCATTGAACCATCCAAGCATGCAGGTACCAAGACCTTCCTGGGCAGCCTGAAGGCAAAAATGCTCCGCAGCAATACCTATATCAATCAGCGAAAATTCTTTCTTCTTGATTGCACCACCTATTTGGGTAATGAGCTTGGGTTTTTCCATAACAATAACCACAATGGCACCGGCCTGCACCACAAATTTGTTAAAAGAAACAAGCTGGCTGTAAGTTTCACGTGCAATTTTTTCTTTAAGCACACTGTCATCTACAACTACAAATGTCCATGGTTGTGAATTACTTGCAGAAGGAGCCAGACGGGCAGCTTCAAGGCATAATTCCAGTTTTTCTGTCGCAACAGGCTCACCGGTGTAGTTTCTTACACTGTACCTTGCAGAGGCTAATTCAATAAAATTCATTGTATGGGCTTTAAACGAATGTGTGATTTTTAAGGGAAGCGAATTTACACAATATTTCCACCATTCATCAGGGAAAAATTCAATAGCGCAGAAAAAGAACTTATTTTTGAAAACTTAATCAAACCACGGGTAATATGTGCGGAAGATTTATCCTTGTTCAGAAACTTGAAGCGATTCAAAAGCGGTTTAATGCCACCGTATCTTTTGATATTCCGCTGAGACCTTCTTACAATATTGCTCCCGGATCGTATACTCCGGTCATAACAAGCGCGAATCCCCGTCAGATTGACCTGCTAAGGTTTGGGATGGTGCCCTCATGGTCAGTTTCCGATAAAATGATTATCAATGCCCGGTCAGAAGGTGATCATAACAGTGCCGATGACCCCGGTTACCGGGGTGCGAAAGGGATTATTGAAAAACCTTCGTTCCGGAAACCCATCAGATCTCAGCGATGCCTGGTGATTGCCGATGCCTTCATCGAAGGAACTACCCGGGAAAAGCTCAGCAAACCATTTTTGGTATACCTCCGCAACAAGGTGCGCCCTTTTGCCATGGCCGGAATATACGATATCTGGAAAAACCCAGCCACAGGGGTTGAAATCCATGCATTTGCCATCATAACCACCGTCGCAAATGAACTGATGCTTAAAATTCCACACCACCGGTCGCCTGTTATTTTGCAACCACATCAGGAGAGCAAATGGCTTAACCCCGGAACACCTTTGACCGATATAACGGCTATGCTAAGACCCTATCATGCTGATTTGATGAATGCTTATCCAATTTCCGCTGCAATAAAATCCCCAACAGCCAATTCTCCTGATCTGATCAATCCTCTCGGACCGACTCTGATGGAAGAAGTTGGTTTTGAGTCAAAAAACTATATCCTTAAAACAGGCATGGGCAATCCCAAAACCCATTTCAGCCAACATGGTGAAACTGATGAACTCAAACCCTGATATGAGTGACATTTAACAACCTTTTATTCACTTTTTTCAAATCTTTATATAATTTCTGCCACTTGCACAAAAAAGATTAATTATTACTTTTGAAGCATGGGATTATTGTACAACTTTCCCATCCTGTTCTTTCTGCAATTAATATAACTCATTTATTATGAAAAGATTTGTTGTTTTTGCCGCATTGATATTGTTAAATACAGCCTTGTGGGCACAATTTAAAAAATACGCGGTTGTGGTTGGCGTTGCCGATTATCAGGGAACAGGCATGGATCTCAGGTATTCTGATGACGATGCTTACCGGTTTTACGCCTACCTGAAAAGTTGTAACGGAGGTGTGGATGATGAAAACATTTCAATACTGGTGGATGAAGCAGCAACCAGAGAGAACATCCTCCGAACAATGGACAACATTTTTTCAAAAGCCGGACCTGAGGATATGCTGATTTTCTATTTTTCGGGTCATGGTGCCGAAGGAGCTTTTTGCCCTGAAGATGCTACCAACCAGTATAGCAGTTTGTTAACTCATGATGATGTGAAATCTGCATTTAAAAAACATCCTGCCAGGTATAAAATTGTTTTTGCCGATGCCTGTTTCTCCGGCAGTATATACGAAGGAAAACCAGACAATACATCTCAGGCTTCGGCAGTGCAGGAAACAAATATCGCCATCATCATGTCGTCAGCCAGTACCGAGACTTCACAGGAGCATCCCAAAATCAGGCAGGGTGCATTTTCATACTATCTGCTCAAAGGACTTAAAGGTTCTGCTGACCGGAATAATGATCAGGTAATTACGCTCGTTGAACTGTTCCCGTATCTCAAAGCCAATGTGTTGAATTTTACCCAAAACAAGCAAACCCCGTTTATCATTGGCAATGCAGCTCAGGATATGCCCATAGGATATCTCAATAAATAATATAAATACCAGAACTGATGGCCTGGAAAATTGCCAATGCGCTATATTTTTCTGAAAAAGGAAGAAGAAGCAACAATGAAGATTGCATTTTCCCTTTTCCGGGTGAACCCGTAATACCAAAAAACCTTTTTATCGTATGTGATGGGGTTGGCGGAGCCGAAAAAGGAGAAGTAGCCAGTCATCTTGCCTGTGAAAGCATGGCAAAGTGGTTTTCACAAAACAAAACAAAACCAATTGATGAAGCGCTTGTTCTTGAGGCCTTTGCTTATACCCGACAGCAGTTTAATTCATACCTGGATGATCATCCGGATGCACAAAGCATGGGCACAACCCTGGTCCTTGTTCATTTTAATGAAGATGGATGTACAGTTGCTCATTGCGGCGATAGCAGATTATACCACATCAGAGGCAATAGGATTTTATGGAAAACCATGGATCATACGCCCGTGAACGAGATGCTCAGAAGGGGAACAATCACACCGGAAGAGGCCCGCAACAGTCCCAGAACCAGCATTATTTCGAGGGCAATTCAGGGACGACCCCATAATGTTTCTCGACCTGAAACAACCATTCTTTCAGATATTCAGCCTGAGGATTGTTTTTTATTATGTTCGGATGGTGTGTGGGAGTGTTTTTCAAACAATGATTTAGTAAGTTTGCTGTCAGCTTCAGGCTCTGACGAAGATAAAATACAAACCATCAAAACCCTGTGCGAAGCAGACTCAAGAGATAATTATTCGGCATGGTTTATCCGCATTGGTGGTTCTCATGACCATTCTATTTACGAACACTAACCCTTTCTCAGAAAAGATTTTATGGAAAATGCCATTCATATCGGTCGTTCCGACACCAACCATTTGATTATTACGTACCCCAGAATTAGCGGAACACATTGTGTTATAAAATCAATCGAAAAAGATAAATTTCTCATTGAAGATATGGGAAGTTCCAATGGCACCTGGGTAAACGGGAAAAGAATCAGGCAATGCCTGATAGCATCCAATGATGAAATAAAACTTGCTGATTTTAAGGTGAGTAATGAAATTCTTTTTTCGCTTCTCAGCACCCATGATCATCCAAAATCACTCAGGTATGACCAACTGGAACAACAATTTGCCATCTATCATGAATTTGAAAAACTTCATGAAATTTATAATCATTATGTTAAATCAAAAAGAAATGCCATTCAGGGAAACAGCTTAGTGAGTACCGGCATCAGGGCAGGTTTATCGCTTGTTCCCGTAGTCGGTAGCGCGCTCGGCACTATTGCTACAGGCGCCATGGGAAATGTGCAGTTAAAACTCATGGAAATTGAAGAGCAATATAAGAAGGATTATATTTGCCCTTCATGTTTTAAATTTTTAGGAGCTGAACCGTTCGAAAATCTGGCAAAACGGGGGTTCTGCAGTTACTGCAAAACAAAATGGAGACCTTAGCCATCAAAAGGCCATACACTTATAAACCAATATTTTCATTCAGAAAAATTTCAGTTCAAACAAATTCAAAATCAGTCAGCTTATGAAAAACAAATCAGTTAATAAAAACGAATTAAATTCCAACGAGTCTGCTAATAATGAATTTATTGAGGCAGATCCGGTTATGGTTGACGGAGTTTCCCAAACTCCCGCCGACAAACCCTCCGGAACAATTGACCGCCGTAAGGCTTTTGTAAAAACTGTGGGTGCTGTTTTGGGTGGAGCAGCAGCGGCCAGTATCCTTCAAAGCAATTCGGCAGTTGAGGTTTTGCCGGACGATACCTCGTATGCCGATGCTTTACAGGCTGAAATTACTGATGATGGCATTTCCGGGGCAATTGCTGATGATACAACCGCTATGGAATCAGCCGGTTTTGACCCAAACACTGCACCTGTTGCCACAAGCGTAAACAAAGACATGGATTTTGAAGAAGCATTTGCCGCCGCGCGTCACGAAACCGGACCGGGAGGCGTGTTTATGTACCAGGGACAATATTACAACACCTTTTATGCTGAGGAACTGAATGATGAGGGGCACCCCGTTGTTGAATACGATTCAGTCCCTTCGCATGACTTGCCGGAACCGGAATATACACAGGATGAATATCAGCCCGATGATTCAACTCAATCAGCATCTGAAAATACAGGAGGTGGCAACCAGGGAGCAGGTCCCAACACAATGGCCATTGACTCAAATGCGGATGGCTCAGTTGATGCCGTATTTGTAGATATTAATGAAGATGGAAGTGCTGATGCCATGTTTTCGGATTTAAATCAGGATGGAAGCATTGTTGAAACTGAGGTAC
>CAZKCK010000097.1:0-14948 GCA_964550695.1 uncultured Bacteroidales bacterium
CGCAAAAAGCTGAAATAATTCACCGAAGGGGTGATGTATTGCATATAATATTCCCGGAAACCCTTTTCAAATTCAAACGATTTTGAATACTGATGATTCACATAACTGTCAGCAACGGTACTTTCATTTGCACTCGACTCATTCGATAAAGCCACATTTTTACATCCACTGAGCAATGAGGCAAGAATACTGGTAAAAGCCAGCATGGCCGAAAATGGTGTATGGCCGTTTAAATAACCTTCATCGTTAAGTTTAAGCAATTGGGAATCAATTGACCGTGTAACTGAAAAAATATCAGATTCAGTGTAACCAGCGGTATATGCACAATTCAGCGTTGCACCCCGCGGATTGATAATAAATGGAAGAACTTTTTTCCCGGTATTTCTGAGCAATTCCAGTGTTACAACAGAATCCTTTCCGCCTCCGATTGGAACCAGATAATCATCTGAAAGGTCAATATTCTCAGCTGGAATAATCACCTCGCTATCACAACGGATTTCCATAAAGGATTCTATATCAGGCTTGATGCCATTCAGATAGAAAAATTCACCCAATCCATTATAATACAACATTTTCCACCATTCAATCTGGTGTTGGTCAATAAACTGGGGCCGAATAATCACCAAAGGGGAACAGGTACATTTCCAATAACTGATTAATTCAATCATTCCAATATGAAAAATTGCATTTCTGAGCAAAGTTTCCGGTATAGTACTGATTATCCTATTGTCGTTCAAGGGTATTATGAGCGTGGGTGAAAAGAAATACCTGTGGCTGATATTAAAAGAAAAAACAATTTTTAAAAATTGATTTTCAACAGAATAACTATAACTTTGGTATTCAAAAAATGGATATTCCTTGCGTAAATCATTATATTTTTCCTGAAGATCTTTCATTTGAATGTGAGATGGTATTATTTTTGCAAACGAGGCAGGATTCAGGCCTCAAAATTAGCCAAATATTCAGCAGTAAAGAAACGTAAACATGACCAACATAAAGAACATTCTGAATATAAAGTATAACAATATAAAGCCGGCACCCGGAAAAGTTCTTGTATCCGAGCCCTTTATGGATGATTATTATTTTAAAAGGTCTGTTATTCTGTTGGCAGATCATTCTGAGGAAGGATCGTTTGGTATAATTGTTAACAAACCAATTCATATTCAACTTACTGATGTAATTACAGATATCAGGGGGTTTAACGCATCCGTTTATCTTGGCGGGCCGGTAAAAACCGACAGCATTTTTTTCACACACACGCTCGGGCACCGCATTGAAGGAAGCATAAAAATTCTTGAGGGCCTGTATTGGGGAGGCGATCTTGGAGATGTGAAAACACTGATTAACAACCGAGAAATCGGTCCGGCACAAATCAGATTTTACCTCGGGTATTCCGGTTGGTCGCCCAAACAACTCAACAATGAACTTAAACGTGATTCATGGCTTGTAACAAAAGCCACTGCCGATACATTAATGAACACCGATGGACAGGAATTGTGGAACAGGCTGATTGTGGACCTTGGAAAGCAATACGCTCACTGGACAAAATTTCCGGTTGATCCCGGCATGAATTAGTTCGGGAAGAAACCGTACCTGAATGAACCACATCTGAAAAACATTTCTTTAACAGTAAAACATCCGGAGGAAGCTGATAAAGTATTCGTAATTTTGCATTTTCCATTCTAACAAAGATGCTGATTAAAATTTTTCCGGAAAATCCCAATGAACGACAGATCAGGACTGCCGTTGATACTCTTGCAAAGGGAGGACTGATTATTTATCCAACAGATACTGTTTATGCAATAGGTTGTGACATTTTAAACCCAAAAGCCCTTGAAAGGATGGCAAGGATTAAGGGTGTAAAGGTTGAAAAAGCAAATTTTTCGTTAATCTGCCATGATCTGAGTCAACTTTCCGATTACTCAAAACCCATTACAAATCATGTATTTAAACTCATGAAACGGGTACTCCCGGGGCCTTACACATTTATTCTGAATGCAAATTCAAATGTTCCGAAGATTTTCCAGAGTTCAAAAAAAACCATAGGTATCAGGATTCCCGACAACAGCATAGCACTTGAAATCGTACGGGAATTAGGCCATCCGATTGCATCCACCTCAATACACGATGATGACGAAATTATTGAGTACACAACTGATCCTGAGCTTATTCACGAAAAATATGAAACCCTTGTTGATCTGGTAATTGATGGAGGATATGGCGGTAATGAAGCATCAACCGTGGTTGATTGTATTACGGATGAACCTGTGGTAATACGTGAAGGAAAAGGGATGATAGAAGGAATTTTCTAAAAATTTTAAAAATATAGATTTAGAAATCAATATGTTGCAAAATTAATTAGAATTTTTTGAAAAAATAATTGTAATTTATAGTAAAAGCACTAATTTTGCACCTCCAATTACGAAACGTGGGATGACTATGTAGCTCAGCAGGTAGAGCACATCCCTTTTAAGGATGGGGTCTTGGGTTCGAATCCCAACATGGTCACTGATAACAAATATAACCACTTGTAAAATAAAAACTTACAAGTGGTTTTTTTATTTTACACCACCGTATACACTTTTATATTATTTTTATCACCCCAACCAGATTCATTTTTTGAACTCAAATTCAATTTCATATGAAATTTTATAAAACACTGCTATTATTCACCATCAGTCTGTTTTGTGTTGAAACAATAAATAGTCAAAACACTTTTGTTCAATATTTTAAGTCAAAAACAATGCGTTATGACTACTTCCACAGTGGCAATGACCGTGAAGAACATTTTGCTTTAGATCGTATAATTTCAGATGGTCAGTGGAGTGGCAGCAAGGAAATGATGCTGGATGATATCGCTTACGGCCCGTATTTTTTTGAAATACGTGACCTGAAAACTGAAACAATCATTTACAGCAGAGGTTATGCAAGTATTTTCGGAGAATGGCAAACAACTCCGGAAGCAAATACCACATGGGGCACGATGCACGAATCGCTCAGGTTCCCCTGGCCTGTGAATCCGGTCAGTTTAACAATCAGTAAACGCAATGCAAAAAATATTTTCGAAAAAGTATTTGAAACAACCATCGACCCAAACTCACGGTTTGTGAATCCGGCTGACAAACCTGCTGAACATATAACCTGGGCTTATCTGAACAACGGACCTTCTGATAAAAAGGTAGATATCGTGATATTGGGTGATGGATATACCAAAAATCAGATGGCAAAATTCCGAATGGACATCAAAAAGCATGTTGACGCACTTTTTGAAGTGGAGCCATTCAAATCACGCAAGAATGATTTTAACGTTTGGGTAGTTGAGACACCTTCCGAAACTGAAGGCGTGAACAAACCCAATCCCGGGATTTTCAAGCGAACACCTCTTTCAGTTTCATATGGAGCATTTGATTCTGAGCGGTATGCACTTGCGTTTGACAACAGGACCATTCGTGATATCGCATCCGAGGTACCCTACGAATTTATGTTCATAGTCATGAACGAACGTACCTATGGCGGTGGCGGAATTTACAACCTGTATGCAACTGTGTCTGTTGACAACAAATTCTCGGATTACATTTTTGTACACGAATTCGGGCATCATTTTGCAGCACTGGCCGATGAATACTATAGTTCAGCAGTAGCATACGAAACCGGAAAAATAGAAGTTGAACCATGGGAAGCAAACATCACTGCCCTGAAAGATAAAGACAACCTGAAATGGAAGCAATTGATGGATCCTGCCACGCCTGTTCCAACTCCCTGGGACAAAGAAACTTTCGATAAACTCAGTTATAACATTCAGAAAGAACGGGTAAAAATCAGAGAACAAAAACTACCGGAAGAAGTGATGGAAGCTTTATTTGAACGGGAGAAGAAAGAAGAAATTGACTTAATTTCAAAAATGAAATATTCCGGCACTGTAGGAGCCTTTGAAGGAGCCGGTTACAACCAGTTTGGATTGTATCGTCCTGAAACAGATTGCATTATGTTTACACGGAATCATCAGGCCTTTTGCAAAGTTTGCCGGCATGCAATAAATGAGGTCATTAACCAATATACAAAGTAAGTATTGTTAAACCCATGTCATTCAGGCTCCTAATTTTTGCATTCTTACTTTGCATTCTTGCTCCCGGCGTCAGGGCTCAAAACATTGATAGTTTAAAAAAACAACTTGAAAAAACCATCAACGCTGACGACAAAGCGCATATTCTAAACCAATTAGCCAATACATATCTCTCAAAAGATGCGCTTATAGCCCTACAATTCGCGCGGCAGGCATTGGATATTGCAGGTAAAATCAACAACCCGACTGAAAAGGCATCAGCTCTGCAGGTAATTGCATTATATTTTTCTTACAAATCAGAATACCATAAGGCTGCAAGTTATTTTCTAAAGGCTGCCAGGCTTACTGATCCAATGCTTGACCCTCAGACTACCGGTGAAATTTATAAAAATCTTTCCACAACTTATTATCAATCAGGAAACTCAGATTCAGCAAAATATTTTGCACGTAAGTCAATCAATATCCTTAAAAACAGCAGTTATACCAATGTACTGATTCAATCCTACCAGTTTCTGGGCAACATTTTCTTAGAAAATAAAGAAATTGATTCAGCGATCTATTACTTTGAATTAACCCTGAAAGGTTTTGATGTATTGGTAAAAAATCAGGAGGGATCTCCGGAATCATATAAAAAATCGCTCACAAGAGTTGCTGCTTTGCAGGGCCAATTAGGAACGGTTTATTATATGTCGGGCGATTTCAGTCAGGCCGTCAGCAACATACAAAAAGCAATTGCGGTATGTATCGTAATTGGTGATAAAGATTTGCTACCCTCATTATATTCTGATTTAGGCAATGTGTATAAAATGCAGCAGAGCTCAGATAAGGCTGTTGAATACTATTACAAGGCACTAAAAATTTACGAACTTAAAAACAATCAGCTTCAGGTAGCCAATACCTATAATAAAATAGGGGGAATATACTTTGATCAGGGAAATTATGACAATGCTTACAGGTATTATCAACTTGCCCACAAACTTCACACAAAATCAGGGAATAAGCCCGGAATAGCTGCTACGGTCAATAATCTGGGAGAAGTATTTAAAATGCGGGGAATGAATGATTCAGCTTCGCATTACTATACTGAAGCACTCAAAATAAACAGCACCCTCGGCAATAAAGTATGGATGGGGATTAACTATCAGAATATTGGTGAAATGTACCTGATGGCAAATGATTTCAAAAAAGCTCTGTATTACTTTAATCAAGCAATAAATATGTTTAATGAAACGAAATACCGTGAAGTTTTGTCCTCTATAAACATCAGCATGGGAACTTATTACCTGAAAAGCAGGAACTTCAGCAAAGCACTTGAGCATTTTAAAAAAGCCTGGGAAGTATCGAATGAATTAAAAGATCAGCAGCAATTAACCAATTCTGCCAAGGGTCTGGCAGATTCATATGAAAAGCTGGGGAATACCAGAGAAGCCTTGTTCTATTACAAGGTATATTCAATGCAAAAAGACTCTTTGCTAACACTTGAAAAACACAGGAAACTAACTGAGATTCAAACCAAATTTGAATTTGAAAAACAAAAAGGAGAAAACGAACTTCAACAGGAAGCAATCAATTCACTTGAAAAGAGCAAATCGTTTAATCAAATCTTACGTTACCTGCTGAGCACCGGTTTTATATTACTTCTAGTTATAGGTTATTTGTTGTTAAAGCGTAAAAACATTGTTATACAGAATGAACGGCTAAAAATGGACAAAGAAAACGCAGTTATTCAAACCAGACATGCCTTAACCGAAGCCGATCTGAAAAACCGGATGCTTGAAAAGTCAAAATTAGAGGAAGAATTAAAGTACAAAACCAACAATCTGATGAATCTGGCCATGCATATTTCGCAAAAAAACGAATTTCTGGCCGAAGTAAAACAAGGTTTAAAAGAAACGCGACATCTTCAGGTAAATGAAAAGGAAAACAAAATCAGTGATTTGATTATTAAAATCACGCATCAGACCAAATTAAACAAGGATCTTGATCATTTTCAACGCGAAATTGAAAAGGCCAACAAGGATTTCTTTAATCAATTAAAAAACGTTTGCCCCAGTCTTACCGAAAACGAAAAGCAACTCGCCGCCTTGTTAAGAATTAACCTTTCGTCAAAAGAAATAGCTTCGCTGAACAATATTTCAGTTAAAGCCATAGAAATGAGCCGTTACAGGCTGCGTAAAAAACTTGATATTGAATCAAACGAAAGCCTCACAGCCTATTTACAGAAACTTGTTTAAATCAGACCACATTAAATCAACCGGATAAAACCTGTTCCTCTCGCATTTTGTGAATGTAGAAGAATATAAATATCTAATCTACTAGTATTAAATTGATTAACACTTTGCAATGTAGAGGTATACAGATCAAATAAAACCCTCAGAATCACGTTTTGTAGAGGTAAAAAGATTAAAAAAACTTGTAAGGAATAGAATGCAGGTTTACTTTTGCTCCTCCAACCAACCATTATCGATTCCGCTCTTTGAACTTTAACTTGGAAACCTTTTCCAAAAACAAACCAAACCAATTTGAAAGTAAGAAAGTGGGCTGGCAAGATCTGAGGTAATTTTGGTTAATAAAGTGCTTTGTTATATTGTTTTCATTTCTCCAGCCCATCTTTCTTTTTTTTTGATTACATCCGATTCTGATTCAGGAGTCGATTGGCACAGAAAATGTTTAAAAAAAAGCTATTTTTGCATTAATAACTTTAAAGTTCTATTACGATGAAAAAATGTATTCTTCTGGCATTTACTTTAATTATCTGTTTTTCTGCATTTTCACAGGAAGAAGCTCAAAAAGGCCAAAAGCTTCCGTCTGTTCAGGTAAAAACCATGGATGGTAAAACCTTAAACACAGCAGATTTAAGCAACGATGGCAAACCAATGATTATCAGCTTTTGGGCCTTATGGTGTAAGCCCTGCATCAAAGAACTTACAACTATTGCCGATGTATATGATGAATGGCAAACCGAAACTGGTGTTAAACTGGTTGCTGTTTCAATTGACGATTCACGTTCTTCAACCCGGGTGCAACCCTTTGTAAACGGCAAAAACTGGAATTATGAAATATTGCTTGATGTTAACAGTGACCTTAAACGCGCAATGAATGTGAATATGGTTCCGCATACTTTTCTCGTAAACGGTAAAGGCGAAATAGTCTGGCAACATACTTCATTTACAGAAGGTTCTGAACTGGAACTGATTGAGCTGGTCAGGAAACTCAACAGAGGGGAAGAAATCAAATAAATTAGCTTTTAGATCAAATCAATACGCAATGGGTAAAAAATTATTACTGCTAAGTATAATTGGCTGGATTATTTGTATCCAGCTCCCTGAGGTTCTGGCTCAGGATATTATAAAAAATGCACAGGTGCATGGGAATTTTCAGACCGATGCCCAATATTATAATAATGACTCCAAACTCGGAATTTCTGATTCGACCCTGAATGGGAAGAAGATGGGCATGAATGCCTTCGGAAATATCATCTACACCAATCAGAATTTTACCGCTGGCCTGCGGTTTGAGTCATATCTAACACCAATGGCAGGATTTTCAACCAATTATGAAGGAACTGGCATTCCATACTGGTTTGCTACTTATACCAATGATGATCTTGAAGTTACTTTAGGACATTTTTACGAACAGTTCGGTACAGGCATGATTCTGCGCACTTATCAGGAGTGGAGTCTGGGATACGATAATTCCATCAATGGTATCCGTGTGAAGTTTAATCCTGTTAAAGGTATCACCCTGAAGGGGTTAATTGGTCATCAGCGCGATTACTGGACACCTTATGAAAACGGGAACAGAGGAATAGTAAGAGGAGTTGATGCTGAGTTTTCGCTGAATGAAACATTCAGCAGTTTGGCTGACAAAAAGACCCAGATGATTCTCGGAGCAAGTTTTGTGAGCAAATATGAAAAGATGACCAGTAAAACCCTTCTCCGGACAATTAATGAAGAAGGTGATTTTGAAGTGTATGAATATCAGTTGCCCAGCAATGTTGGAGCCTTTGCCGGAAGAATAAATATCATTAACGGCGGATGGAATTTCCAGACAGAATATGCCAAAAAAATGAGCAATCCCTCAGCGTTGAACAATTACATTTACAAGGAAGGACATGGCTTATATTCAACGCTTTCATATTCAAGAAAAGGTCTTGGAATAGAATTCTCTGCCAAAAGAATTGACAACATGGGGTTTAAATCAAGAATGACTGAAAAAGAAAACATACTTGATATTAACTTTTTACCTCCATTGACTTTTCAGCATCATTACAGCCTCGCCAGTATGTATCCATATGGTACACAGCCCAATGGTGAATTATCAGTACATGGTGGCATAGAATATACCATGATGAAAAACTCCGTACTGGGCGGAAAATACGGAACTACTATCGAAACTTCATACACCCTGGTAAATTCAATTAAAAAAGAACGGATTGCTGCTGAAATACCTGTTGACTCTACCGGCACAGCAGGATATTCCTCCCCGTTTTTCACATTTGGTGATCAAAAGTTTTATGAAGATTTTAATATTCAGGTAAATAAAAAATTCAGCCCCAAGTTTAAAGCAATTTTTGCTTATTTGAATATTGTTTATGACAAAGATATTATTGAGGGACACCTTAATGAATATGGAAAAATATATTCAAATATCGGAATTGTGGATATGACGTATAAACTTAGCCAAAAACATTCGTTACGAATGGAATTACAGGGTTTGTTTACAAAACAGGATAAAGGAAACTGGGCTGCTGCCACCATTGAATATACTGTTGCCCCCAAATGGGTTTTCTCGTTACAGGATGAGTATAATTATGGTAACGATATAGTTGATAATCGTTTGCATTATTTTAATGCTGCCTTTGCCTACACCAAAAATACAACACGTATTGGTCTGAGTTATGGCCGGCAACGTGAAGGTTTGTTATGTGTTGGGGGAGTTTGCAGATATGTTCCGGCTGCGAACGGAATTACGCTCACAATTACAAGTAGTTTTTAATCAATTACAGAACCTGTTATGAAAAAAATAATATTTTCGATTTTAGCAATTGCCGGTCTGTTTTTTATTCTTCAGTCGTGCGATAAAATAAATGAACCTTATCTGGAACTTGTGCGGGTAGACACAGGAGGCGGAGGCTCAGGCACTTCAAAACGCGTAATACTTCTCGAAGATTTTACTGGCCACAAATGTGTAAACTGCCCCGAAGCTTCATTGCTGGCACGAAATTTAAAACTTGCCCATGACGGACAGGTTGTACTTATTTCGGTGCATGCGGGTTATTTTGCCACACCGGATATTACGGGTCAATATACAGCCGATTTCAGAACAACTGAAGGAGAAGCTTTCAACAGTTATTACGGGATTCTGAGTAATCCTGCAGGACTGATCAACAGAAGTGAATTTTCAGGAAAAAAAATATTATCAGCCGATAAATGGGAAACAATTGTAAATGAAGAACTTCTAAAACCTGTTGAAGCTGGTATTTCAATTGAATCTACCTACAATGCTGATTCCCGTGTATTGCATCTCATTGTAAGCACCAAATTTTTAAAAGACTTTTCCGAAGACCTGTTGTTAAGTGTCGGAATTACAGAATCTGATATTATTTCACCACAAAAGAACAATAACCCGGCTGTTGGAACCACTCCTGATATTTTAAATTACAGTCATCAACATGTATTACGCGGAATGGTGAATGGGTCCTGGGGTCAGCTTATAAAAACCGGTGGGGTTCTGAATGGTGAGGAAATTGCAAAAACCTTTGATTATACTCTACCCGGCACATGGAATCCTGAAAAGTGCAGTGTAATCGCTTATCTGATGTATGCTGACGGAGTTAATAAATACAAAGTGATACAGGCTACCGAAGCTGAAGTATCAGTAAAATAGTACTTATAAAGTTAATGATTATGCGAAAAATAAAGATACTTTTACTCTTAACCCTCTGGCTTTTTATCAGCCCGGAAAATATATTACATGCACAGGTACTTGAACCGGTAAAGTGGAGTTTTTCCCAAAAGGAACTTTCTGACAATGAAGCACTGGTTTTATTCACAGCCAAAATTGACAAAAACTGGCATTTATATTCCCAATTTATACCTGAAGGAGGTCCTATCTCCACTTCTTTTAAGATAACTTCTTCGCCTGATTTTAAACTAGTTGGCAAAGTGATTGAGCCAAAACCAATCACTGAATACGACAAAAACTTTGAAATGAACCTTCAGTATTTCAATGATAAGGTTGTATTTACACAAAAAATTAAAAAACTGGCCCAGAAACCGTTCAGAGTCAAGGGAGTTTTAGAGTTTATGACCTGTGATGATAAAAAATGCCTTCCACCGGCTGAAGTTGAATTTGATATAGAAATGTCAGGAGCAAAACCTACTTCAAGCCAAGATGTTACGGGTAACACAATTAAAATTGATACTCAGCCTACTGATAAAACTGATTCAACAGTATTAACAGTATCAGAAGCGAGTGATCGAACCAATAACAATGAAGAAGCGAATATGGCGGAAGGTTCTGAAGACGGCAGCCTGTGGGCTTTCTTTTTTATGGCCTTTATCGGAGGTTTGATAGCGATACTTACTCCGTGTGTATTTCCGATGATTCCGATGACAGTCAGCTTTTTCATGAATGACAATGCCAACAAACTGAAAGCACGGATACAAGCCGTTTTTTACGGGTTTTCTATCATTGCTATCTATACGGCGATAGGAACCGTTGTGGCATTTACACTTGGGGCAAATTTCGCTAATTTCCTGAGTACACACTGGATACCGAATGTTTTTTTCTTTTTGATCTTCGTTGTTTTTGCGGCTTCGTTTTTCGGAGCATTTGAGATGACGCTGCCCTCATGGATGATTAACAAGACAGACCAACAGGCAGATAAAGGAGGACTGTTGGGTGCATTCTTTATGGCCTTTACACTCGTGCTCGTATCGTTCTCATGCACTGCTCCTATTGTTGGAAGTATCCTGGTTGCTGCAGCCAGTGGTGAAGTTTTAAAACCGATTGTAGGGATGCTTGGATTTTCGCTGGCTTTTGCACTTCCTTTCACCTTTTTTGCTTTATCACCCGCACTCATGAGCAAATTGCCAAAATCAGGCGGATGGCTTAATTCTGTTAAAGTGGTTCTGGGCTTTATTGAGTTGGCATTTGGTCTTAAGTTTTTAAGCGTTGCAGATCAGACCTATCATTGGGGAATACTTGACCGTGAAATTTATCTTGCGTTCTGGATTGTTATTTTTGCCTTAATGGGATTTTATCTGCTTGGAAAAATCAAATTTGCACACGACTCTGAAGTTAAACATGTTGGAGTGTTCAGGCTCACACTGGTAATCATTACATTTACTTTTGTTGTTTACCTCATTCCCGGAATGTGGGGTGCCCCACTGAAAGCATTGTCAGGTTATCTTCCTCCACAGTCATCGCATGATTTTGACCTCAATCAGGTAATCCGTGAGAATGCAAAAATGGTTCTTAATTCCAATGGAAGTGTATCAACACAATCTGCATCCATAAACAATTGCGAAGTTCCGCGGTACGCTGATTTTCTGCATCTGCCTCATGGACTGGAAGGATATTTTGATTATGAACAGGCCCTGGCATGTGCAAAAAAACAAAATAAGCCCATTTTTATTGATTTTACCGGACATGGATGCGTGAATTGCCGCGAAATGGAAGCCAGGGTTTGGTCTGATCCGGCAGTTTTAGCAAGGTTAAAAGAACAGTTTATCGTGATAGCTTTATATGTTGATGACAAAACTGAACTACCCGAAAACGAATGGGTTACATCAAAATATGATGGTAAAGTCAAAAAAACGATCGGGAAGAAATATGCTGATTTCCAGATTTCAAGATTTAATGTAAATGCACAGCCCTATTATGTTTTGTTAGACACTTCAGGGAATTTACTCAATCAGCCCAAGGCCTATGATCTTGAAGTCGGCAACTTTGTAAAATTTCTGGATGAAGGCCTGGCCAAATTCAATCAGAAAAAGTAAAAGCTGTTGTCAAAAGAATATTTTTAAATTACAAATCAATTACCCGGGCTATTGTCCGGGTAATTTAATTTTGAAGGTTTGCATTAATCTACAATTTAACAAGTGTCAAAGAAACTAAAAGCCGATATACTTTTATTCATTACTGCCCTGATTTGGGGTCTTGCCTTTGTTGCCCAAAGGGTTGGTATGGATTACATCGGCCCTTACCTTTTCAATGGTTTGCGCTTTGGATTAGGTGCTTTGGCACTGTTGCCCGTGTTATACTTTTCAAAAACACGAGGCACTGAAATCAGCATTGGCAAATCAAAATTATGGCTCAGCGGGATACTGGCAGGTAGTTTTCTTTTTGCGGGAGCAAGCTTACAACAAATAGGACTTGTTTATACTACTGCGGCAAAATCGGGGTTTATCACCGGATTGTATGTGGTATTGGTTCCTGTTTTTGGCATACTGTGGAAACACAAAACGCATCCGGCAACATGGCTGGGAATAATTCTTGCCACAATCGGTTTGTATTTGCTCAGTTTTACAGGCAATTTCCAAATCAACAAAGGCGACATGCTGGTTCTGGGAGGAACATTGTTTTGGGCAAACCATGTGCTGATAATTGCGTGGTTAACACCCAAATATGATTCTATATCGCTTTCAATCAGTCAGTTTGCAATTGTTTCAGTACTAAGCATGGTGGTTGCCGGGTTCAGCGAACCAATTCAATTTGCATCCATCAAAGATGCTATGATTCCATTGTTGTATGGCGGTTTGATTTCTGTAGCCATTGCTTATACACTACAGGTTGTGGCCCAGAAAGATGCAAATCCGGCATATGCTTCTATCATTTTAAGTCTGGAAACAGTATTTGCTGCTATTGGTGGTTGGCTGGTTTTGGGAGAAACCCTCAATGGACGAGGAATTGCCGGATGTGCACTTATGTTTGCCGGCATTCTGGTGACACAATTCAACTGGTTGTTCAGAAAGAAAGCAACGCAATAGACCAATTAGAAAATAAAAAACCCTGCGAACAGGGTTTTTGTATTTTAAGAAATGATACGTTTTCTAGATAATAGAAGAAAGCAACCAATAGGTCAGTGCAGCGATTAACATACTCACCGGAATAGTCAGTATCCATGCCCACAATAAGTTGATGGTTACTCCCCAGCGAACGGCGGTGACGCGTTTGGTAAGTCCAACACCCATGATTGCACCGGTAATTGTGTGCGTAGTGCTTACCGGAATACCGAATGCTTCTGTTCCGAAGAGCAGCATTGCACCGGCTCCTTCGGCTGCAACACCTTCAAAGGGGGTTATTTTTGTAATTCTTCCACCCATGGTTTTAACAATTCGCCAGCCACCCATCAGGGTACCAAGCCCGATCGCAGTATAGCATCCAATTACAATCCATTCGGGAATGTGATGTATTTGCCCGGTTGCAGAAAGTTCAATATTGGCCCAATGTGGAATAGTTGAAGGATCAACACCATTAAAATATACCATTAATGCAGCAGCAATAATCCCCATAACCTTTTGGGCATCATTGCCACCATGGCCTAAACTAAAAAGTGCTGAAGAAAGCAACTGAAGGCTCTTGAATATTTTTTCCAGTCTGAAGGGACTGCCCCAACGTGAAACATGGAGTAAAAATATTGAGAGCAGGTAAGAGAATATCATCCCAAATAAAGGGGCCAGAAAAATAAAGCTGACTATTTTTATGATTTTATCACTGTGAACAACAGCAAATCCGGCATGGGCAATTGCAGCACCTGCAAAACCGCCAACAAGTGTATGTGAAGAACTAGAAGGAATCCCAAGATACCATGTGGCAAGGTTCCAGATGATGGCTGCAATAATTCCTGACAGTATAACAGTAAGTGTTATTGCCCCTGTATCTACGGTCTTGGCTATGGTATCAGCAACTTTTAATTCAAAAACAAGATATGCAACAACATTAAAAAAAGCAGCCCATAACACAGCCTGAAGTGGTGTAAGAACTTTGGTGGAAACTACTGTGGCAATTGAATTGGCTGCATCGTGGAACCCATTGATAAGGTCAAAAGCAAAAGCCAGAACAATAACTATAACGAGTAATGTAAAATCCATTATAACAAATTATTATGCGTATTTGACAATAATTGTAGAAATTACATCGGCTACATCATCACAACGGTCGATGGCTTTCTCGAGTGAATTCAGGATATCTTTCTTTTTAATCAATTCAACACCATCGGTCTCAAACTGAAAAAGCATCGCCAGGTATTTAAAATTAATATCGTCAGACTGTCCTTCAATTGAACTGATTTCGTGTGTGAGCTCTTTATATTTTGATAAATTGCGCGGATCGGTCAATCCATCATATATATTGTTGATTACATTTGAAGCTTTAACCAGAAGTTCAGTCATTTCAATGAATTCTACCGGAACCACTTTGATATTGTACAATAACAGCCGTTTGGCGGTAGTGTAGGTGAGGTCAACTATACTGTCAGTTTTTGACACAAGCTTAAAAATATCTTCCCGGTCAAATGGTGTAATGAAGGTACTGTTAAGCGTCTGAAAAAGCTTCTTGGTGATCCTGTCACCTTCATGCTCTGCGTCTTTAATTTTTCTAACATAATCATTCCGCTTAATCTGGTCGGGTTCATTCACCATTTCAAGCAACAGATTTGATGTAAATACCAGATTGTTAGAAGCTTCTTTAAAAAGTGGGAAAAATTTACCTTCTTTAGGTACCAGATATTGAAAAATCCTGTCGAGTTTCATAATTTATGATTATATATTTATACAATTTCAATCTATCACTCAGTTCCGCAAAGGTACAAACTATCAAAAAAACAAAACCTGCATTTGATAACTTTTGCAAACCCCGATAAGTAACTAATTTACAT
>CAZKCK010000098.1:0-14794 GCA_964550695.1 uncultured Bacteroidales bacterium
TGATGGTATTTTTTTGTATGACAAAGCTGGGAGAGCCTTTTATGATATGACCTCGGGCTTTTCGGTTTCCAATATCGGGCATTGCCATCCCAAAGTTGTTGAAGCTGTTCAGCTACAGGCGGCGAAATATATGCACCAGACTGTTTATGGTGAATTTGTTCAGAATCCACAGACTCAGTTGGCCTTAAAGTTGGTGAATCTGCTGCCGGCACAGCTTGATTGTGTTTATTTTGTGAACTCAGGCAGCGAAGCCATCGAAGGTGCCATGAAATTGGCGAAACGTCATACCGGCCGACCCAACATTGTTTCATTCATCAATGCCTATCACGGAAGTACGCAGGGTTCATTAAGCATGCTGGGCAATGAAACCATGAAACAGGCTTTCAGTCCGTTAATTCCGGGAATCAGGCAGATAGAATTCAACAACTTTAAAGAACTTGAACAGATAGATATCAGTTGTGCAGCCGTATTTGTTGAACCTGTACAGACCGAGGCTGGAGTAATTCTGCCTGTCGAAGGTTTTCTGGAAGCTGTTCGCCAGAAATGTAATGAAACAGGGACATTGCTTGTTTTTGATGAAATACAGACCGGATTCGGGCGCTGTGGTTCAATGTTCGCTTTTGAGCAATATCGTGTGATTCCCGATATTCTCTGCCTGGCCAAAGCCATGGGTGGTGGCATGCCCATCGGGGCTTTTATCGCTCCATCACAGCTAATGAACAAATTGTCGTTTGATCCTGTTCTGGGGCATATTACCACTTTCGGAGGTCATCCGGTGAGTGCTGCCGCTGCTGTTGCCGCGATTGATGTAATCAGCAGTGAAGGTCTGCTTGATGGAATTGAAGAAAAGACCGGAATTTTTATAAATGCGGTAAAGAATCATCCGCTTGTGAAAGAAATCCGGCACAAAGGGCTGATGATTTCCTTTGATACGGAGAATGAATCTACAGCCCTTAAAGCGCTGGGATGTTTGCTTGACAATGGTCTGATCAGCGACCGGTTTTTATTCCGGCCGCAAGCCCTGCGGATAGCCCCGCCACTCATAAGTTCTGTTGAAGATTGTAAAACAATGGCGCAACTTCTGGTTGATGCCCTGAACAAAGTAAATTCGTGAATAATGAAACTAATTGATTTAAGAAGCGATACCGTTACCAGACCAGACGCTGGTATGCTCAATGCCATGCAGCATGCTGTGGTTGGTGATGATGTTTTTGGAGAAGATCCCACGGTAATTGAACTTGAACATAAACTGGCGGGTATGTTCGGCATGGAAGCCGGGTTGTTTTGCCCTTCGGGTACCATGACCAATCAGATTGCAATTAAGGTACATACACGCCCCGCTGATGAAGTTATTTGCGATAAACTTTCGCATATTTATAATTTTGAGGGAGGTGGCATTGCCTTTAATTCAGGGTGTTCTGTAAAATTGCTGGATGGCGATGCCGGACGCTTTACCGTAGAACAGGTGAAAGCTGCAGTGAATGATCCGGAAAACTATCATCTGGCTCGTACCAGTCTGGTTTCCGTTGAAAACACCTGCAACAAAGGTGGAGGTGCCGTATGGGATCTGGGGCATATCCGCGAAATAGGAGCGTTTACCCACAGTAAGGGATACAGGTATCATCTTGATGGTGCCCGCATATTCAATGCCATGGCTGTAAATAATACCAAACCTGAGGATTATGGCCGGGAATTCGATTCCATCTCGGTTTGTCTTTCAAAAGGTCTGGGAGCACCTGCTGGTTCTGTTCTGCTTGGAAATAAAGCTTTTGTAAAGGAAGCCAGACGTGTACGAAAACTTTTCGGGGGAGCCATGCGTCAGTCAGGTTACCTTGCTGCTGCTGGTATTTATGCCCTCGACAATAATATTCATCGGCTGGCTGACGATCATCGTCATGCCACAGAACTTGCCGTTGCACTCAGCAATGTTGCTGTAATCAGTGAAGTATTGCCCGTTGAAACCAACATTGTGGTGGCTGTTTTACGGCCTGAAGCAGATATGGGGGAATTTTCGGCCCACTTAAAGCAAAAGGGTATTCTGGTGATCCCATTCGGACATCAGACCATCAGAATTGTTACGCATCTTGATGTGGATGATGCAATGGTAAAATACGCCATTGAAGTTCTGAAAGAAATGAATTAATCATGATTCGGGTCTCATTCTTCTTCATTGTTTTAATACATAATGCATGGCGGTAATTGCACTTGAACCTGAATATGAAGGATATATCATCTCAAAAAGGGCTGAAGAAGAAGGTCTTGTGGCTATTGGTGGCAAACTGAACAAAAAGACACTGATTGATGCATATTCGCATGGTATTTTTCCATGGTATACCAAAGGAGAGCCCATCATGTGGTGGTCACCTGATCCGCGTTACATCCTGTTACCTGAACAATTTAAGATTTCGCACAGCCTCAGGAACCTGTTAAACAGAAATTTATACACCGTAACCTGTGATACTGCATTTACCGCAGTAATGAACATGTGTATGAAAGTACCCCGCCCGGGGCAGAATGGAACATGGATAACCACTGAGATGATTAAAGCCTATACAGGTCTTCATAAATCGGGAATTGCACATTCATTCGAAACCTGGCATGATGGCCGACTGGTCGGCGGTTTGTATGGTGTTTCGATAGGGAAGGCTTTTTTTGGTGAATCGATGTTTCACATTGAGCGCGATGCATCAAAGGTGGCATTTCATGCATTGGTACAAAAAGTAAAAAAAGAAGGTTTTTTGTTTATTGATGCCCAGATGCATACTGAACATCTGGTCAGCCTCGGCGCCATTGGAATTCCGCGCAGGGAATTTTTATCAGTACTGCAATCAGCTCTTAAATGGGAGACCAGCAAAGGGCTCTGGACGATTTAAAAGTATATTCTGAAAAAAAATCTTCCGGAGGCAACATTTTATCTGAAAATTTAGTATTTTTGGTAGAAGTATATTGTGAAGGTTTGAGACAATCATACAGAATTGAATTGAAATTTTGGATTTAGAAATATTTAATTGCCATCTATGAATCAGCAATTTATGCACGAAGCGATCAGACTTGCCAGTGAAAACGTAATTTCTGGTAAAGGTGGTCCGTTTGGCGCAGTTGTAGTTAAAGACGGGAAAATTATTGCAGCCATGGCCAATACGGTCACGGCAACAAACGACCCCACAGCACACGCCGAAGTGAATGCAATACGAGAAGCCTGTAAGGTACTGGATTCATACCAATTGGATGGATGTGAAATTTATTCAAGCTGTGAACCATGCCCTATGTGCCTGGGAGCTATTTACTGGGCCCGTCCTGCAAAACTTTATTTTGCAGCCGGAAAGGATGATGCTGCCCATGCAGGTTTTGATGATTCCTTTATTTACAATCAAATAGGGGAGGAGTTCCATAACCGGCTGATTCCTACCGAACAAATATGTAAAAATGAGGCCCTTGTTGCCTTCGAATTATGGAATAAATCAGAATTAAAAACCAAATATTAAAAATTATGGACTTATCAATAACAGGTAAACTTTATAAAGTATTACCGGAACAATCAGGTGACGGAAAGAATGGTCGCTGGGTCAAGCAGAATTTCGTCATTGAAACTCAGGATAGTTTTCCAAAAAAAATATGTTTTGTGGCTTGGGGCGACAAGACCAATATTGTAAAAAACCTGAAACTTGACCAGACTGTAAAAGTAACATTTGCAGTTGAATCACGTGAATATCAGGATAAATGGTACACTGATGTTAAAGCTGTGGAAATTGAAACCACTTCGGGGCAGTCAATTTCAGGACCAGCCGAAACACCACCCATGATTTCCGATCCTTTTCAGGGAGGCAATACTTCAGGGTTGGATAATTTTGCCCCAACCGATGATTTGCCCTTTTAAAAATGATTAAACCATTTTCTGATAAAATTATATTTAATGATGCCATCATTGAATGTGATTATATTGATGATCAGCTTGTTGATAAAGGTACGACCATCTATGAAGTAATCAGGGTTATCAATCAGGTACCCCTTTTTATCGAAACCCATCTTGAGCGTTTCCGGGCTTCGGCCCGGAACTCGGGATTTGATTTGTGGTACAGCGATGGACAAATAATCAAACTGCTTTCAAACCTTATTCAGGCATGCAATCTTCCGGATGGAAATATTGAATTATTGGTGAATTACCAGTCAGATGCGTGCCCGCATATAAGGAATCTTTTGGGTTATTACATTCCGCATAAATACCCGGATGCAGATGCCTATGCCAAAGGTGTTAAAGTGGTCTTTTACCTGAGTGAAAGGGCAAGGCCGGAAGTAAAAATCCGGAATATGCCTTTAAAGGAAGCTGCCGGAATTATCATGGAAAAACAACAGGCATATGAAGTGCTACTGGTTGATAAACAAGGCAATATTACCGAAGGAAGCCGCTCAAATGTGTTCTTTGTTAAAGATGATATAGTTTATACTGCACCCATGAAGGCTGTTTTACCAGGTGTTACACGGGCTGCCGTTTTAAAATTATGCAAAGTCAATGGAATCAAGATCGTTGAAACAGCCGTGAACTATAACGCTGTGTCAGAATATGACGCGGTTTTTATTACAGGAACATCACCTAAGATTTTGCCCGTTTCATTTATTGAAGACCAAAGTTTTGATGTTAATCATCCAATTGTCAGAAAACTGATGACGGAGCTTGATCAATTTATTGACGGATATATAAATACTTATAGTCCTATTGCATAGTATTCTTTTAAACCGGAGATTATGGGCCATAAAAAGAAGGATAAAAAACATAAAAGTCTGGATGCCGGCGACGACTTTCATGATGATAACAGTCAGTCATTTATACGTAGTTTTTCAGAAGAGCCAATAAACAGAACGGCTTCCGGAAAAGAAACCGAACACGACGATCATGAGCCGCAGGATGGTAAACTTGGAAAAAGAGCTTATTACAGGGACCTGGCCAAATTGCAGATTGAACTTGTGAAACTTCAGGAATGGGTAAAGCATGAAGGACTGAAGGTTGTGGTGATTTTTGAAGGCCGGGATGCTGCAGGCAAGGGAGGCGCCATCAAACGTATTACTGAAACACTGAATCCCCGCATTTGCAGGGTTGTTGCCCTGACTGCCCCAACAGAAAAGGAAAAGTCGCAATGGTATTTTCAGCGCTATGTGGCACATCTTCCTTCGGCCGGCGAAATGGTGCTGTTTGACCGAAGCTGGTACAACAGAGCCGGCGTTGAAAGGGTTATGTCGTTTTGCAGCGATGATGATTATTGGGAATTTTTACGTTCATGCCCTTATTTTGAACGGATGCTCATCCGCTCGGGGATTATCCTTATAAAATATTGGTTTTCTGTGAGTGATAAAGAACAGGAATTCAGGTTTCAGGAACGGTTAAATGACCCCACCAAGCGCTGGAAACTGAGCCAAATGGACATTGAATCCAGAAATCGCTGGGTTGAATACAGCAAGGCCAAAGACGAAATGTTTTCCTATACTGACACGAAGATTTCACCATGGTATGTTGTTGAGGCAGATGATAAGAGGCGCGCCAGATTAAATTGTATTCATCATCTTTTAAGCCTGATCTCTTACCAGGATTATACATTACCACCACTAGAACTTGGTGTACGCCATGAAGAAAAGGCCTATATCCGTCCACCTTTGAATGAACAGACTTTTGTTCCAGGAGTTTATTAGCTACATGCCATGCTACAAATGCTTGATAGTTAATTGTTTTATTTCTAAAATATTTTGTCCTTCACCATACGCATAATTAAGCGCTCGGGAACGCTGATCATTTTGTAATCAGACTTATATATCAAATTGTTGTTTTGTGTGCAGGTAACATGGGCAACATAGGTCCTGTTGGCTTTTTCGCGTTCAAAATCAATCAGATAATCTAATTGGCCATTCGGCTCTAAATGCTGAATGTTTTCTGGCAGGTAAACATCAAGCGACTGATAAAACGGAGATACCTGATCAGGGTTTAATGTTTTATCAATCAGCACATTTATTTCGTGTTCAACCTCAGTCACCGGGAATTGGATGGCTTGAAATAACGCATTGCTGGCATAAGCTACCGAAAATAACAAACCCGACATCAGATTATCCGCGCAGCCTGTTAGTTTCGAAAAAATGTCGATCTGATTGGAGTTGTATTCCAAAGCCCTGTTATATCCCTGATTGTCATAGAAATAAGTCTGTGTTCGCTTATAAAGTTTCGAACGTTGGTCTTTCAGTGTAAATGAATCATGCCCATTGTTGGCTGACATAAGCATTTCGATTGGTTCATAACCTGTTTGAGTTCCGCTTATTTCTACGGTTTCATCGGTATGTATCACTGAGTTGAAGAAAACCCGAATGGTATCTGCACCAAGCCTGATCACATCCTTAAGTATATTCACCGCAGTTGCAAAAACATACATTCCCGGAACCACAACCTGTTTATTTAATTCGCTCATATAATGAGGGTTGTGAATTATATTTTTGTCGTGAGTGGCTTCGCAAAAACGACTGACCTGATTATTTGTAAAAGTAATTTCCTGCCTCATGGTTTTTAGAGCTTTATTGCGCAAAGGTAAAAATGAAGTATTGACCAATTGGTTAAAAATTGATCATAAATATAAAAAAAGCAGGTGAATAACCTGCTTATTATTATGAATGTCAGTGATTTGTGCGCAATGATAAAATGCTAAAGGAATACAATTTCCTGAACGGCATCGGAGCCAATCTCTTTATTTATTGATTTAACGAGTTTTGTTTTGGCCAGACTTAATTCCGAACGTAATGCGGCTGAATTGAGTTCAATATATACAGTTTTGTTTTTGACAAATACACCAGTGGTGTGTCTGGCAATCATTTTACCAACCACTTTTTCCCATGAAGCTACCAGCTTACGTTCGTTTAATTTTGGGGCAAGATGATACAGATCAATCATCTCTTTAATTACTTCCTTTATGGATTGCTCGTTTGAATAGCGCATAAATACATTAAATATGCCCGAAAAGTATTGTTTATCAGATACTTTTCGGGCATTGGTTATGTTCCTGAAAATTATTTGTTTTGTGTCAAGACCTTATATTCCCAGGGATTCAGGGTAATTTTAATATTTTGCTTTATATTTTCAATTTTACCACTGAAAATGTTTTTATAATCACCGGCAAAAGAATCACCGGCAAGCGTCACACTTTGCTTTTTATCAGAAAGGTTCAGAATAACGAGTACTTTATTGTTTTCTTTGACTCTGATAAAACTGTAAACAGATTTTGGATTATCTGATTCAAGGGTGGCGTATGATCCTCCGTAAGAGCCATTCCAGAGAGCCGGATTTTCCTTCTTTGCAGCAAACAGAGTCTTGTAAAACCCTGCGAGTTCATAATTTTTCCATCTGATGGGATCGCGTTCAAAGAATTTTAAACGGGTTTTGTTTGGTTCTTCCTGTCCGCTGTAAACCAACGGCATCCCCGGAACTGTAGCTGTAAGCACTGCCCATGTTTTGACTCCGTCGCCGTATTTTTCGTATTCAGTTCCGTTCCAGGAGTTTTCGTCGTGATTGGTAGTGAAATTCATTTTAAAACTGTAACCTGTATAATTGCTGGCTGTTTTTTGTACCAAAGCAGCAACACTGTCGGCGGTGGTTTTACCTGCTGCACATTCTTTCATTTTATTCATCAGCGTCCAGGCATAATCCACATCAAAAGCGTTTTTCATGAGGGGTAGTTCTTCGGCTTCGGCAAGCATAAACACGGGTTTAACTTTGGTAAGTTCATAACGAACACTATCCCAGAAAGGTACAGGAACCAGACCAGCAACATCGCAACGGAAACCGTCAACACCGACATCTTTTACCCACCAGGTCATGGTCTCGGTCATGTATTTGCGCAATGCAGGTTTACTGTAATCCAGTACGATAACATCAGTCCAGTCATAAGGTGCAACAAAGTTTCCGGCGGAATCTTTTTTATACCAGTCAGGATGATCGGTAGCCAGTTTATTATCCCAGGCAGTATGGTTGGCCACCCAGTCGATAATTACATACATGCCATAATCATGCGCCATAGTCACCAGCGTTTTAAACTCATCCAGTGTGCCGAATTCGGGATTTAAAGCTGCATAATCTTTCACGGCATAGTAGCTTCCCAGGGGTCCTTTACGGTTCTTTTCACCGATTGGATTTACGGGCATAAACCAAAGAATTTTTACGCCCATCTGGTTCAGCCGTTCCAGCTCTTTTTGAAACGAGTTAATGGTGCCTTCTAAAGTAAACTGCCTGAGGTTCACCTCATAAATGGCGGCATCTTTGGCCCATTCGGGTGTTACTTTGTTATAAACCAATGAATCGGTTTGACCAGTTTTGTCCTTATCTTTCTTGCTTTTACACGAGAAAATGAACAGGCCGCCAATCAGAACAGCCATTAAGAGAATTGCTATGTTTTTCATAAAATTAAGAGATATTGTTATTTTTGAATGGATTTGGATTCACTTACGAACATCCAGAAAACGACGGAAGTGGTAATTAATAGCCCGCAAAAAATAAACAGCAACTGATAATTACCGGTTTCCTTAATTACGTTGGCAACGCCATTGCTCATCATTTGAGGCAAAACAACGGCAAGGTTGAATACGCCCATGAACAGGCCCATTTTAGCGGGATTTACACGCTCACTCATGATCGCAAACACAATTGAAATTACTGCCGACCAACCAATTCCAGCCAGGAACATTCCGATATAAAAATCGAATTCAACATGGCTGAAGAATGCAATATAAAAATACCCTATGGCTGAGAAAGTGAGTGCATAAATATAAGTACGGACCCTGCCAATTTTTTTTGCGATGGATTGTAAAATCAAAGGGAAAATAGCCCCGACAAAATTCAGAATCAGAAAACCGAGCGAAACAATATTTCCGATAGATGAGTCAGCAGTCTGAGCAATCCCTGTCAGTTGCTCTGCAAACCAATTGGCCGTAATACCGGTAATCTCAATATTGGGCATGATTTGTTTTTCGATAAAAAATCCTGACATAATAAACATACTTTGGAAGGCGACCCAGGTAAATGAATGTGCCAGCATGATTTTATGAAACTCATTTTTATCAGTCTGTTTTTTAAAACCTTTCAGAATACTGATAATACCAATACCAACAGAATATGCCAATGCGATGATTAATAGGGGGTTGTGAAAGGGTGTAAGGACATCGAAGAAATGATTTAACACACTGAAAATGCCAAATGCCAGAAAGCCATATAGCGGGAAAATCTCCTGAATAATCTGCCAAACACCGAACTTTTCTTCTTCAGGGCCTTTTGCTTGTTTTAAATCCTTTTTTTCAACAATGAATAATATCGGAAAAACGGCAGTAGCAAACACCAAAACGGCAGCAATATACAGCAACATTTCATTGCCAAAAACCATCGAAAGGAAATAAGCAAGAACTCCGAAGAAGCCTGAAATAATCTGCATCCAAACATACCCGGCTGTGCGAAGCTTGCCTTCAGGTGTAAGATCTGCAATAATTGAACGCGCAGGATTAAATGTGACATTTACTGACAAATCAAGAAAGAGTGCAATCACTGAAGCGATAATGGTAATATCTGTAATTCCGGTAATTTGCGAAATCGTCTGAATGTAAGGCAGCGAAAGAAACGCCAGTGTGCTGACCATTCCGCCTATAATAATAAACGGACGGCGACGCCCACCCAGAAACCAAACATTGTCACTAACCAGTCCAACAATTACCTGTCCGAATATACCAGCTATCGGGCCGGCCAACCACACAAATGCAACTTCATGAATGTCAAGCCCGTATTTTTTTGACAATATCCAACTGAGGGTTGCAATCTGTGTTGATAATGCAAATCCGACCGCAGTTGCCGGTAAAGCAAGCAGGGCATAAAAGGTGTTTGTGAGTTTTTCCTGGATTTTTAACATAATGATCTGTTTTATAATTATTTATGAAGTTCAATTATCATGGCTGACTGGGCGGGAATTGCAATATTTTTCAGATCCTGAATGAGGTTACCGGTAATAATATCAGTCCCTCCCTTGCAATCCGAAAGCATTTCGTTGTATCTGGAAGAACTCAGTTGTTTTTCGGTTTTTGAAAAATTGAGCGCAATCATAATCTTTTCATTATCATTGTATCTGAAGTAAACATACACTTGATTATCAGGTATAAATTGCATTAGCTTGCCATATTTTACAGCATCGCTGGTTTTCCGCCAGTTCGCTATTTTCTGCACATAATCCCAGGCTTTTTGTTGCATTTCGGTTCTTCCTGCTGATTCAAAGGCGTTCGAAATGTCACCGGCCCATCCGCCGGGGAAATCTTTTCGCATTTTCCCATGGCCACCATTTTCGTGGCCTGTCATCAGAATTTCTGTTCCCTGATAAAACTGGGGAATTCCGCGCGTTGTAAAGAAGAATGCCACACCCAGGCAATATTTTCCAAAGTCCTCACCACAGGTGGTATAAAACTGTGTAACATCATGGTTGCTAAGGAAAATCATGTTATCCTGAGGTTTCTTGTATAATATATCCTGAGCCAGGGAATAGTAAAGTCTTTCGGCTCCGGTTTCCCAACCTGTTTCTTCCTGCATAGCCTGCCTGAGCGACACATACATGGGGAAGTCAGTCAGATAATAGAGTTCGGAATTGTAACCGTCAGAATTCGGGGAATCTTTCATCCAATAAGCATGTAAAGCTTTGGTTTCTATCCAGAGTTCGCCCACAATTTTAAAGTCAGGATATTCTTTATTAACTGATTTGCACCACCTTGCCATAAAATCAGGATCAGCATACATATGGGTGTCCATTCTGATGCCATCCAGATCAGCATATTCAATCCACCAGATACTGTTCTGAATCAGGTAAGCTGCCAGATGAGGGTTTTTCTGGTTCAAATCAGGCATCATTCTGTCAAACCAACCGTTCTGTAACAGGTTTTTATCATAGGCTGAGGCGTACATATCCATCGAAACCGGAGCCTTGAAATTTGATCGGGTATAGGTGTCAAACTGATGTATCCAGTCATTGGTGGGTAAATCTTTGATAAACCAGTGATTGGAACCACAGTGGTTAAAAACCATATCCATAATTATTTTGAGCTCTGATTTATGAGCCTTTTTTACCAGATTCACAAATTCTTCATTGGAGCCGAATCTGGGATCAGTTTTGTAATAATCTGTTATTGCATATCCATGGTATGAATATGCCGACATGTTATTTTCTTGAAACGGATTGAGCCAGAGTGCCGTCATGCCAAGCTTGCTGAAATAATCCAAATGGTCTTCAATTCCCTTTAAATCACCGCCGTGTCTTCCGTCAGGATTCAAGCGGTCTGGCTTTTCGAGCATACCTGAAATGCTGTCATTGGAAGGGTCTCCATTTGCAAATCTATCGGGCATTAGCAAGTAAACAACATCACTCTGGTCAAAACTTTTGCGCAGCCCTGAATCAGGCTTTCTGTTTTTTAGTTCATATGAAACAGATGTAACCTGCTCATCTTCAAATCTAAGGCTAATTTTAAAATTCCCCGGTTTGGTTTCAGGGTTTATATTGATATAAACAAATAAGTAATTTGGGTTATTAAAATGTTTAATACTGTCGATTTTGATCCCGGGATATTTAATAACAGGTTGTAGCCTTGATATACTTTTCCCGTACATCAGCAACTGAAGCGAAGTATTGTTCATACCAACCCACCAGTTTGGCGGTTCAATTCGCTCTACTTTTGATTGAGCGATACTGTAGGTACTTGAAAATAAAATAATTATACTGAACAGGAATACATGTATACGATTCATTTTAGGCAAATTTTTTGCTATTTGGCATAACAAAAATAAGGTTCTTTTGCTAAGTTTGAAAGTACTTTGTAAAATAATCAATATTTCAGGCAGTTGCTGATGCCTTTTAGCAGTTCTTTCCGATTTAATGGCTTTTCAAGCAATAGGTCGCAACCTGATTTACTTTCATCTTCTTTTGTATACATCAGGCTGAATGCTGTTTGCAGAATAACCGGAAAGGAAGGTCTGTTTTTTTTCATTTTTTTGCAAACTTCTATTCCCGAAAGCAACGGCAGGTTAATATCAACAAGGGCAAGATCAACCGGGTTGCCATTAAAAAGATCTAAAGCCTCCATACCATCCTTTGCCCATAACAAACGGGCTTTGGTTGGTTTTAACATGGCTTCAATTACATCATAATTGCTTTTTACATCTTCAACAATTAATATCGTTTTGGTAGCTAAATCAGTAACCAGTGGTCGTCCGGAAACTGCATAATCTTTGTTTTCAATACTGTATGAAGGAATATGTAATGAAAATATGCTGCCTATACCTGGTTCAGATGATAAATTTAAAGTTCCTCCGATAATTTTTGTATATTCATTGGCAATATAAAGGCCAATACCCGAACCTCCAAAAAACCGGTTATATCCTTCTTCAACCTGTCTGAATTTTTGAAAAATATTACTGTGCATGTTTGCAGGAATACCAATTCCGGTATCAGAAAGTGAAAAGATCAGTTCATCAGAATCTTTTTCGATAGTAAGAATGATTTTCCCTTTCACTGTAAATTTAAAGGCATTATCAACCAAATGGTTAAGTATCTGAAATGTTTTTCGTCTGTCCTGAAACACATAATCGTCTTCAGGTCTTGTTTTATTATCAATACTAAACTGTATATTAATTTTTGAATTGATTAACAAGGTATTCTGATACTGAAGCTCTTCGAGCAGGGTAATTACTGAAAAACTGGTTTTGTCGGCTTTGGCCTGATCGCTTTCGATGAAAGAAACATCAATGATATTGTTCATCAATCTGAGCAGATTTTCACCGTTTTCGATTACCTGATTCAGAAAAACATGTCTTTTTTGATCGTTCAAAACAGAATCTTTCAGAAGTTCAGAAAATCCAAGGATAGCGTTTAAAGGTGTTCTGACTTCGTGCGATATATTGGCAAGAAATGCTGATTTTAATTTGTCTGATTCTTCAGCCTTTGATTTTGCTGATTTCAAGTCGTTCATTATCATAACAATGCGCTTTGAAAAGTGCAGCAGAAGGATGTACAGAAAAAGAGAAGTGATTAAAACGAAAAACCATCCTTTGTAGGTTTGTAATTGCGTAAGTATTACAATATCATCAGTGAAAGTCAATAGAATTCTGTCGCTGAACAGAATCCACAATAGCCCGAAAGCAAGGTATAAACCTGTGATTTTTAGCTGAATAATATTTAAGGCACTTTTTTTCATTTTACTTTGTTTTTACAAGCCGGAACTAAGAGCCCGGACCAAGATACCGGGTGAGCACTTCGTTGAGGTTTTTAATTCTTATAGGTTTAATCACAAAGTCATTGCAACCGGCTTCAATCGTCTTTTGTTTATCATGAATCATTGCATAGGCCGTTTGGGCAATAATAATTATTTCCTGATTAAACTTCCTGATTTCAATAGTTGCTTCCAGGCCATTCATGACCGGCATTTGCAAATCCATCAGAATGAGATCGATATCAGTATTATTTTTACAGAATTCAACAGCTTCTCTTCCATCATGACACCAAAAGGTTCTGGCCTTGGTTTTTTTAAGTAAAGCTTCAAGAAACTGGAAATTTGTTTCAACGTCTTCAACAAGCAGTATTGTCTTGCCTGACCAATTGGGGTATTCAATATTTAACTGGTTTTTAACTCCCTGATTATTATCATTATTAACGGCATCAGGCAGGCTGAAAGAAAAAGTTGAACCTTTGTCCGGATTGTTTTCTACCCAGATTTTCCCACCCATAAGTTCAACAAGGCCCTTAGCAATAGTCAGACCCAACCCGGCTCCTCCGAATTTCCGGCTCATACCTTCTCTTGCCTGCCTGAATTGCTCAAAAATGAAAGTCATTTCATCTTTCTGGATTCCAATACCTGTATCTTTAATCGTGAATATTATATTTTTATTGGAATCAATTTGATAGCATATATTGATTACACCACTTTCTGAAAACTTAATTGCATTAGAAATGAGTGAGTTGAAAATTTGCGTGAGATATTTTTCGTCGCAGAATAATGAAAGAGAAGTATTTTTTGAAACATCTTCACAAAGTTTAATGGATAAGGTACCGGATTTTTCTTCCGGGATTTTGGTTTTCCATGAATCAATCAACTTTGTAATCAGCAAATTGACTGATATCCAGGTTTTTTGAATTTCGATTTGATCGGAATGTAGTCGGGCAACGGTTATAATATTATCCCATAATTCGAGCAGATTGTTGGCATTGCGTATGATTTGGTTTTGCAGGTTCTCTCTGTCATTTGTATTAAAATGTTCATTTTGAAGTAAGTAGAGACCGCCCACAATAGCATTTATAGGGGTTCTCACTTCATGTGACATATTGGCTAAAAAGCTGGATTTGAGTTTTTCTGATTCTTCTGCTTTTTGCTTGGCCTGAGAAAGTTCCTGTGTTATTTTCTTATTTTCAGTAAGATCCATTATGATGCCTAATGTGGCATAAAATTTTCCATTTTCGTCATATAAAGGTGAGGCCCAAACATGAACATCAACAAATGAATTGTTTTTACACAGCAACTGAGTCTCGTAATTATTTGTTAACCCCGATTTTCTTGTAATCGTCAGGTTTTTAAACTTTTCAAATTCGTTTTGTTGTGAAAAACTGTCAAGGTTTTTCTGCAACATTTCTTTTTCAGAATATCCAAGGAGTTGACATAAAGCATTGTTAACATAAATAAAGTTTTCATTTTCATCCACAATTCCGATACCAGCAGCTGCAGCTTCTGAAACCAGTCTGTATTTTTCTTCACTTATTTT